>JAPYWM010000022.1 GCA_028276345.1 Sphingobacterium sp. | reverse complement strand
TATGGCCTAAATCCCCCAGCCATAGGCACGGACTTTTTCCAAGGCCCGATTGGCGATAACGGACAGCGCCTAAAAATGACTAACTTCATGTACTATGATAACGACTTTAGCGTTCGCGGTAATCCCACGAATGCGATACATTTTTATAACTACATGCGTTCTATCTGGAAGGATGGTAATCCATTAAGTTTCATCCCTCCGAATGGTGGAAATGGCTACGGCACCGGAACCCCGACAAACTATATCTATACAGGCCATCCGGGAGGTGCGTCGGCGCGCGCACTATGCCCTTACACGACTCCCCCAGCCGGCTGGGATGAGGCAACCGCAGGGAATTCTCCCTTTGACAGGCGCTACTTGCAGTCAGCAGGGCCTTTTACCCTTTTGCCCGGCGCCGTTAATGAAATCATCATTGGGGTTCCATGGGCTCGAGATGCCAATGGAACCTATGGACCTGGTGGGGATGGCAGACTTGGCTCTGTATGCCTGGTGTACAAGGCCGACGATATTGCCCAGGCTCTTTTTGATAACAACTTCCAGCTTGTGGAAGGGCCTGATGCCCCCGACATGGAGATCGTGGAGCTGGATCGGGAGCTAATCCTGAAATGGGGGTACAAGAACCCGCTCTCTAATAACTACTACGAAAACTATATCCAGAAAGACCCTGTTTTGGCTGCTTCTGGCTCTGCAGACTCCCTGTATCGTTTTGAGGGCTACCTGGTGTATCAGCTTCGGGATGCGCGGGTGAGTGTGACGGATCTCGATGATCCCAATAAAGCTGCCCTGATTGCGCAGTGTGATATCAAAAATGGCATTACCACTATTGTCAATCGTGAGCAGCAAAATGCGCCGGGGTGGCCTACGCCGATTATTGTGGATAAGGTCATGGTCAATGGCAAAGATGAGGGACTCTTCTACTCACTTCGGGTTACAGAAGACAAGTTTGCAGAGAGTACTGACCCTCGCTTGGTAAATTACCGGCGCTACTACTTCATGATAGTAGCCTATGCCTATAATGGGGACACCACGAACCCCCGGCGGTTTATCCTCGGTAGGAATAATGTGCGGGCATACGAGGCGATTCCTCACAAGGTGGAGTTTGAGAAAATGGGGACTGTGCTGGCCGCAGCCTACGGGGATGGGGTGAAAGTTCGTCGGGTAGCCGGCCAGGGGAATGGTGGGAATGCCCTGCGTCTCACTCCAGAGGCAGAGGCGCAAGCCCTGAGCGGAGTCCAGAGTCCGGAATACGCGCCAGGTGCAAGTCCCATCAATATCAAAGTCGTAGACCCTAAGCTCGTTAAACCCTACGAGTACCGCCTCGTCATCAATACAGACACGTCTGCTCGGGATACGATCGGTTCTGGCTCGCAGACTACCATTCTCGTTAAGGAATGGGAGCTTTATGGTCGTCCCGCAGGCAGTGGGGCTGGCTACCAGCTTATTTATACTTCCTGGGCGGCTATTAGTAGCAGTGAGTGGGACTATGCCAGAAACACTTGGGATTTTCTACAAAATCGTTTCATAAAAGGGACAGAGCGCGTGATTCCGGGGCATGGGATATCGGTCTCTGTTCGTAATGTGTTAGACCCCGGCGCGAAGTTCTACACGCTCACAGCTGCTAATCGCTGGTTGTGTCCGGATGCCACCTTTCCTCCGCCTTCTGGAACGTCCCTCTATTACATGTTGCAGGACAATAAGAATGGTCTGATTGGTGCTGAAATAGAATACGCCGACCCTACGAAGCCTTGGCTCACTGGTTTCGATCCTACCTCGAGTGCTAGTGCATGGCTGAATCCTTTCACGCCGACCCCACCTGCGTATAGTGATAAATGCTTTATAGCTGGGGGGACCGGTTCGGGCGCCATTCCTACGCCCGGGACGAATCCGTGGGTTTTGTGGTATGATTTCAATAAGAAAGCATATCTGGAGGGACTCCTGCGGGCCTGGGGACCTTATGGGCTTGTAACTCCATACGATGGATCAAAGCCCGAGAATGTGGGGATAGGCTTTGGGTATTGTCCCACCATAGGGTGCGGTTCGCTTCTTAAACAGCTAAACGGCGACCCCAATGAGTTTATCACGCTTGAGCGCCTGCCATCCATGGAGATAGTGATTACCCCTGATCCCTCCAAGTGGTCACGATGCTTAGTTGTGGAGGCCTCGCCCACTCCCAGTTTGAGTAGGCTGGTAGGCAGTAGCTTCCCGCGCACGGCGAAGTGGCGCCCCAGTCGGGATGTTATTCGGGGCGATACGCTCGCTTATCGCACTGATCCCCTTACGCCCTCTACACAAGGGTTTAGCTACTTCCCTGGGTATGCGATAAACCTGGAGACCGGGGAGCGCGTGAATATTCTCTTTGCGGAGGCTTCGTGGTTCCGAGGGGAAAATGGGGATGATATGCTGTTCAACCCCACCTCTTCGGCCTCTGGGGATGCGTTAGGGGGGCGCCACTGGATCCTGGTGACTACGCAGCCTTATGATGGGTGCCAACGTTTTGCGCAGTATGTGGCGGTAGCAGATAGCCAGCCGATAGGTCCTGCGGCGGCAAAGGACAGAGGTATTCTCTTCCGTACCGCCAATGGCGATACCGTGCGGATTGACTCGCTCTACAAGTATGTGGCGTGGGTGGCCTTTCCGCGGGTAGCAGGCCGGCAGTATGAGTTTAGGCACTATAAGGACATCCCGACGGAGGTGCGCATTCGGCTTGCCGTAAATAAGTCTTACAAGCCGGCTTCGGATGGCACACCGCCCACCTTTGAGTTTAGCACCGCTGAAGTAGCCGCCCGCATAGGGGATGTGACCACAGCTAAGAATGCCTTAGACCTAATCCGGGTGGTGCCGAATCCTTACTACGGCCGCTCCGGAGCCGGTCGCGGCGCCTATGAAATCAGCCAGGTAGATACCCGCGTCAAAATCACCAACCTCCCGCAGAAGTGCACTATCCGCATCTTCACCCTCAATGGGGTGCTGGTGCGGACCTTCCGCAAGGACTCCGATCAGCCTGACCAGGAATGGGACCTCAAAAATGAGTACGGCGTGCCAATCGCGAGTGGGCCGTATATCATCCACATTGACGCGCCGGGCCTCGGCCAGAAGGTTGTGAAGTTTTTCGCTATCATGCCACAAGTCGACCTCAATAACTACTAAGCCTTATGAGCTGGATGCGAAGCTTATCGTGGATAGCCCTCGTGGTGGCGCTTGCATGGGCAGGTAATCCCGAACGCGCCGGACAGGCTGGGGCCACCCAGCTTTTGATAAACCCCTATGCCCGTAGCTCCGGAATCGGTGGACTCAACATCTCCAACTGCTACGGCATAGAAAGCCAGATTATCAACCCGGCTGGGCTGGCTCTTACCCGGCGTACGGAGTTCGTCTTTTCTCATACGCGCTGGCTGGTGGGGAGTGACATCGCTATCAATGCCTTTGGTTTCGCCCAGGGCTTCCGTAATGGGGGCACCTTGGGTATTGGCGTGGTAGCCTTTGACCTCGGACAGTTTGAACGGACTACCATCGATAACCCGGATGGGGGCCTGGGCTACTTCTCTCCGACCATGCTAAACATCTCCCTCTCTTATGCGAAGATTTTCGCAGATGATCGGATTTATGTGGGGGCTACGGTGAAGCTCATCCATGAATCTATTCCAGACGCGGCTGCATCGGGCATTGCGGTAGATGCTGGAGTCCAGTATCGGGACCGTTCGGGGAATTTTAGCCTTGGGGTGGCCCTGCGTAATGTGGGTCCGCAGATGCGCTACCGAGGAGAAGGCCTTAGCGTGCGCGCTAACCTGAGCGGCGCAGGGGGTACCTATACCAACGCCGTCCATATCCCCGCCGCTGGGTTTGAAATCCCCTCCGTGCTCCTCATCGGCGCCTCTTACCGAATCGGCATAGGAGAGGGGGAAGAGACTAAGAGCCGAGAGGCAGGCACCTCTGGAGGGCAGGAGCAAAAAGACTACCTCTTCTCCATCATTCCCAGCGTCGGGTTTTATGCCCACTCGTTTCAGAACAACCAGCTTGGGGCGGGGGTAGAGCTGCGCTATAAGAACTACTTCATGGTTCGCGGCGCATACCTATGGGAGAAAGACATCACCAACAAAGAGAAAGCCCAGAATGCCTTCAACGGCCTAAACCTTGGCGCGACGGTGGAGATTCCCTTCAAGACGGGCGAGAATCGGTACTCCACCTTTGGGATAGATTACAGCTATCGGCCTACCTACTTTTTCAACGGCACGCATAGCATCGGGGCTCGGCTATACATATGAGGAAAGTCCTGACGAAGGAAGCGTACGAGCGGCTTCGGCAGGAGCTTCACGACCTCAAGACGAAGGAACGGGCCGCCGTAGCAGCCGCCATCGCAGAAGCCCGGGAAAAGGGCGACCTACGAGAAAACGCGGAATATGCGGCGGCCCGGGAACGTCAACGCCTCTTAGAAGCGCAAATAGCCGAGCTGGAAGCCCTCCTCGCCCAAAGCCAGGTTATAGACCTCTCTAACGTAGATACCTCCAAGGCGGGACTTTTAGCGTATGTACGAGTCAAAAACCGTAAGACGGGCCATGAGTTTCTCTACCAGCTCGTGCCTGCCGTAGAGGCCGATGTACGCGCAGGAAAAATCTCCGTAGAATCCCCTATCGGCAAAGCCCTTCTGGGCCAAAGCGTTGGCAGCGCCGTCCAGGTACAGGTGCCCGCCGGACTGCTCGAGTTAGAGATTCTGGAAATCCGGTACGGCGAATGAGCACCGTATTTGAGCAAATCGTGCGGGGAGAGCTGCCGGCCTATAAGGTGGCGGAAACGGATGACTACTTGGCGTTCTTAGATATTCGGCCTCTAACGCGGGGCCATACTCTCGCCATTCCGAAAAAGCCCATAGACTACATCCTGGACCTGGAGGAAGAGCTGTATGTAGGGCTATGGCTTTTTGCACGGGAAGTGGCGCGGGCCGTCCAGGCCGCCGTGCCCTGTGAACGTATTGCCTTTGCCGTGGTGGGGCTTGAGGTCCCCCATGCCCACATCCACATTGTGCCCATCCGCACCATGGCTGATCTCAACTTCCAGAATCCCCGCTTAGAGCTTAGCCAGGAAGAGTTTCGCTCGATTGCAGAAGCGATTCAAGCGAAGCTGCGCTGAGATACCCCCAGTACGTCTTCTCGATAGGGCCAGCGGCGAGTAGCCAGGGAGTGAGTTCGGAGAGGGGGATGGTCTCCCCTGCCTTGGTGAAAATGTGAATCTCATGTGCAGGGCTGGGCTCGTAAGTGGCGCTATAAGCCCGTCCCTCTACCCAAAAGCTCTGAGCATACGGGCGAAGGGCCGCAGGGAGCTGCGCCTCCCACTGCGAGTAAGTCTCTGGCAGGGGCGTCCCCCAGTGGATTTTGAAGAGGACGCGGTTCAGGAGGGCCCGAGAAAGCAGACGTAGCGGTAAGTGCAGATGCTGCGCCCCCGCATGAATCCACGCCCATACTTGCGTATCATCCAGCCGCAGGAAAGCCCGGAGCGTTTCCGCCGTTAATGTGGTGGCCTCGGTGGGGAAGAGAGGCCCCGCTATTTCCTGCCAGAGGTCAAACCACCGTTTGAGGAGGGTCTCGGCGGCCAGGACAGTTTTGTGGAGATACACCTGCCAGTACATGAAGCGACGAGCGAGGATGAACTTTTCCACGGAAGCCAGGCCTTTTTCCTCGATAGCGAGGTGGCCGTCGGGGGTAATGGTAAGAGTATAGATGAGCCTTTCGGTGCCCACGATGCCCTCCTGCACGCCGGTGAAGAAACTATCCCGCACGAGGTAATCTAAGCGATCTACATCCAGCGGCCCTTCTATTAGCTCACATAGGTAAGCTTCGGGATGTTGGCGTTTTAGGATGTGGCGGGTCTCGCTGAGGTCGCCCAAGTCCGCTTCCAGGAGGTCAAGCAGAGCATGGGTGAGGGTTTCATGGGGGTAGGGTAAAAGCACGCCTTCCAAGCTGTGGGAGAAAGGACCATGGCCAATATCATGTAGAAGGGCGGCTAAGAGGGCGGCTTCATGGGTCTCTGGACGAAGGGCGATCCGCCCCTTGCCTGACAAGGTCTGTAAGGCGGTATCCATCAGGTATAGCGTTCCTAACGCATGAGCAAAGCGCGTATGGGTGGCATTGGGATAGACCAGCTGGGCCAGTCCGAGCTGCGAAAGGCGTCGTAGCCGCTGAATAAATGGATGCTCGATCGCTCTGAGCACCCGCGGAAACCGCACCGGGATAAACCCATGGATGGGGTCATTGATGATCTTCACAGGCAAAAAGTACGGTATTCCGGGTATCTTTGTACCATGCGATGGATAGAGGCGGCGCGGGCTTTGGCCAGCGAGAAGGACTTTCAGCGGCATATAGAGGCCTACGAGGCCGCTTACGGGAAACGAGCCGCCCTTCCCTTAGAACCCCTCTGGTACCCCGAGATGGACACCCGCACACCCCATCTGCGGGAAGTTCTGCATGAACGCGGGCTACCTACCTACGAAGCGCTCCATCGCTGGAGCGTGAGCCACCGGCCGGACTTCTGGGCTTATACGATCTTTGACCGGCTCAAGGTGCCTTTCTATGAGAAGCCGCAGGCCCTTGTGCGCTTTCCGCTGGGTACGGTAACCCAACCAAGCTGGCTGGAAGGGGCGCGCCTGAATATTCTGGAGGCTATCTTTCGCTGGCCAGCAGACGCCGAGGCCCTGGTGGAGTACCAGGAAGATGGGCGCGTCATGCGTCTGACCTACGGCGAGCTACAAGCGCAGGTCATGGCAGCCGCGGGAGCCTTTCTATCGCAGGGATTAGAGCCCGGTCAAACCGTGGCCATTTGTCTACCCATGCGGTGGGAGGCGGCGGTGCTCTACTTAGGGGCGCTCTGGGCCGGCCTGTCCGTGGCGACTATCCCGGATAGCCTCTCCGGCGAAGAGATTGCCACCCGACTCAAAATCGTCCGGCCCCAGCTGCTCTTCATCCAGGACTTCATCTATCGGGAGGGTAAGGCTATACCGCTCTATGATCGGCTAAGCGGGGAGGGTTTGCCCCGGACGTTCGTGCTAACGGGGGGCCAGCAGCTGGGGGTCCGGCTACGGAATCAGGTGTTTCCTTTTGGGCAGTTTTGGGAGGCCGGGGAGCCGCTTAGGCAGGGGTATGCGGCCAGGCCGACGGATGTGATTGGGGTGCTCTTCTCGTCGGGGACGACCGCTACGCCGAAGGCCATCCCCTGGACGCATCTCACGGCCATCAAAGCAGCCGCAGACGGGTATTATTACCATGATCTGGCCCCAGGCGACCGCCTTACCTGGCCCACTAACCTCGGCTGGATGATGGGGCCGTGGCTGCTTTTCGCTGGGCTTGTGAATGGCGCCACCGTGTACCTCTACAATGGCGCTCCGACGGGAGCAGACTTTTGCAGTTTTGTAGAAAAGGCCGACATATCCGTCCTGGGTGTGGTGCCTTCGCTCGTGCGGCGCTGGATAGAGAGCAGCGCCTGGGAAGGGGTAAACTGGCAGAAAATCCGGCTCTTCAGCTCCACCGGCGAAGCCTCCAACCCTTGGCACATGTGGCGCCTCATGGCTAAGGCCGGCTACAAACCGGTCATAGAATACTGCGGCGGAACAGAAATCGGCGGCGGGTACATCACGAGTACGTTATTGCATCCGAATGCGCCTTCGCAGTTTAGTGCGCCGGCGCTGGGACTGGACTTTGTGATTCTGGATGAGGCAGACCAGCCTGCCTCCGAAGGGGAGCTTTTCCTGGTGCCGCCATCTATTGGGCTATCTCAGGTGCTTCTTAATGCTTCCCACGAGGAGGTGTACTACCAGGATACGCCGGAAGTCGGGGAGGGGTGGGTAGGGGCTTCTGGGGCGCCCATCCCAAAAACGATAGCGGGTGCGGCGGTTCGTCTGCGGCGGCATGGGGACTACATGCGCCGACTGGAAAATGGCTATTGGGTCTCGGGGGGGCGAGCCGATGATGCGATGAACTTAGGCGGGATCAAGGTGTCGGCCACAGAGATTGAGCGCGTGGTAGCGCAAGTCGCGGGCGTGAGCGAAGTGGCGGCCATCGCCGTACCACCCCCAGAGGGCGGGCCAGAACAGCTCGTCTTGTATCTCGTCTTGCAGCCTCAGGCTCCCAGAGAGAAAGCCTATTGGCTCCAGCAGACGAACGCGGCGGTGCGCGAACGGCTCAGTCCGCTCTTCCATGTGCGGGATGTGGTGGTGGTAGAGGAACTGCCCCGCACCGCCTCTAACAAAGTCATGCGGCGGCTTTTGCGCCAGGCTTATGTGGCGTCGGCGAGTCAGGCTACTTAGTGTGATCGTACTGGCCCTAAGCTGCGCTCGTCATGCCCATCCAGATTTCTACGAAGCGGCATTTTTCACAAGTGGGGGTATAGCTCGGGAAACGCTATTAGGCTTAGCGGCGGACTCTATCTTGCGCATAGAGCGGGAAAAGCCCTACTATCGGGATGCGCTGGGGTATGTGTACCGTGTCCTGGAAAAAACCGACACGCTGGAAGTGTGGGTGGAGTACTATGTCAGCCAGCAAGGGCGGGTAGAGGCGATGAGTTTCACGTACGAGTCGCCGGTGTTTGGGGTACTGACGAAGCGGTATCAAGCGTGGCGGGAGTATCTACGGGGGCGGTACGGGGTGGCGGCGGGCCATGTGGGCCAGGAGGTGTGGGAAACGCCCGAAGGTAAGCGCATACGGCTCCTATTGAGTCCGGAGCGGCGATACCTGCAGGTGTCTTACGCCTTGGGGATACGGCAGTAAGAGCGTTTGGAATGCGGGTCTGGGCGTATCTTTGAGTCATGAAGCTCTACACGCGTAGTGGGGATGCGGGGCAGACGAGTCTACTCGGGCCGGGAAGGGTTTCTAAGGCTGACCTGCGCGTGGAAGCCTATGGGAGCCTGGACGAGCTCAATGCGTACATCGGCCTCATCGCCCTGGAAGCCCCCGAATCGCATCAGCCCCTCCTACGAAAAGTCCAGGAATGGCTTTTTACGCTGGGTTCGCATTTAGCGGCGGGCCGCACCGAAAAGCCTGTGCCTCTACCAGCTTTTCCCGAAGATAGCGTTACGATGCTGGAGCAAAGCATTGATGAAATGATGGCGGTTGTGCCGCCCATGCGGTATTTTATTTTGCCGGGCAGCTGCTTATTAGAGGCGCATGTGCAGATAGCCCGGACGGTGTGTCGGCGGGCGGAGCGGCGCGTTGTGGCGCTCCATGAGGCAGAGCCAGTGCCTGCGGTGTTCCTCACTTTTCTCAACCGGCTTTCGGACTGGCTTTTTGCGTATGGGCGGTACTTGACGCACCAGTTAGGGGTGGAGGAGATCCCCTGGCGGCCGGAGAAATAGGGTTTTTCTGGGAGGAAGTGAGGGGCCCTCTTAGAAAGGGGCACTTGGTTGTACATTTGTAGGGATGGAGCCGCAGTTTTCGGAGGCGGAGCAGGCCCGCATTGAGGACATATGCCGCCGGTATCCTACGCGTCAAAGTGCTGTGATGGCTGTTCTGTGGCTAGCGCAGGAGAAGTTCGGCGCGCTCTCGCCACCGGTCCTTCGTCTGGTAGCCGAGACGCTGGGTATTCCGACAAGCCACGTGGAGGGAGTAGCCACCTTCTACACCATGTACCTCACCGAGCGGAAGGGGAAGTACCTTTTGGAGCTTTGCACCTGTTTCACCTGCGGGGAGTGTGGGGGGCGGGAAATGTGGGACTATCTGATGCAGAAGCTCCAGCTCAATGACGAAGGCGTCAGTCCAGACGGGCTTTTCTGGCTGCGGGAGGCGGAATGTCTGGGGGCCTGCGATACGCCGCCGGTCTTACAGATTGAAGGTCGGCGAATGGTCTTCAATCTAACTCCCGAGAAGGCCGATCAGGTGATAGACATGCTGCGGCGGGGAGAGCTGCCGCCCTTTGAGTCGGTGCCGGTGCGCAATAGCTCACCGCAATGAAGCGCGGGTGGCTCTACCTCTCGAATGGCTGGCAGGCCGAAGGTACCCTCCATGCCGCAGAAGGGACCTTCGCCGGCGAAGTGATCTTTCACACGGCCCTGACCGGCTATCCGGAGCTTCTGACGGACCCCTCCTTTTATGGGCAGTTTTTGGTGTTTACTAATCCACACATTGGCAACTACGGCACGGATGCAGTGGAGTGGCAACATCCCCGCCCCACGGTGCAGGGAATTATCGTTCGGCATCTGAGCGGTTATTTCAGTCGGGCGGGAAAGGCGGTCGGCCTGATAGAATACCTCCGCACCTACCAGGTGCCTGCGCTGGAAGGGATAGACACGCGGGCGCTCGTGCGGCATATTCGGGTGCAAGGTGCCCAAAAGGCCCTGCTTACCAGTGAGCCGCTTTCCTTAGAGGAGGCCTTAGCGCGTCTGGCGCAGGTGCCAGATATGGCGGGGCAGGAGCTGGCCTCTCAGGTCACCACGCGGGAGCCTTACTTCGTGGGAGAAGCAGCCCCTATCCGGGTTGCGGTACTGGACTTTGGGGTGAAAAAGGCCATCCTCGATCACCTCGTGGGGCGGGGAGCGTACGTGGGCGTTTTCCCGGCCCATACGTCGGTGAAAGAGCTTATCGCTTTTGAGCCGCACGCCTTCCTCCTCTCGAATGGGCCCGGCGATCCGGCAGCTATGGCTTACGCTATTCAGACGGTTTCTGAGCTGCTTTCTCTGGGCAAGCCAATGCTGGGGATTTGCTTGGGGCATCAGCTTTTGAGTCTGGCATTGGGCGTGCCTACGTACAAGCTCCTGTATGGCCACCACGGCAGCAACCACCCCGTTAAGGACCTGCGCACCGGCCGTTCCGCCATCACCTCGCAGAATCACGGCTTTGCTATCTCGGCTGAGGCCTTAGAAAAACACCCCGACCTCGTGCTGACCCACGTGAATCTCAATGACCAGACAGTGGAGGGCTTCATGCACAAGACGCTGCCGATTTTGGGGGTGCAGTACCATCCAGAGGCTTCGCCCGGGCCGCATGATAGCCACTACATCTTTGATGAGTTTTTTGAGAAGGTGCGAGCTGCGGTAGGCGAGAAGGTGTCGTAGGGGCGGTTGTTTTTAGACGTAGCTATTTTGGGGAGGGTTGGGGTGCAGACGGCGCCAGAGGCGGGGCCGTCATAGACTCCCTACCCCTACCTTTGCTCCGTGGAAAGCATCCTCATTATCGGCAGTGGCCCCATTGTGATCGGCCAGGCCGCGGAGTTTGACTACTCCGGCTCTCAAGCCGCGCGGATCCTTCGTCAGACCGGCTATACGGTGCACCTGCTCAACTCCAACCCCGCCACCATCATGACGGATGCCAC
>JAPYWM010000020.1 GCA_028276345.1 Sphingobacterium sp. | reverse complement strand
GTAGAGTTTATCCTGGCGCCGCTGCGCCGTACCCAAGTGCGACTGGAAGGCTTCTCGGGACGCTACTCGGATGAGCAAATAGATAGCATTGCCACGGCCTTCCTGCGGGGTTCGCTCAGCCAGGCTGACCTGCATAAGGCCCTTATGCAAGAGGAGCTCTACTTCGCCACAAAGCGTCGCAATAACCCCGATGAAGCCGAAAAACTCCTCAAGGCTTATGCCGATCAGTATGGACAAGATTACAGGGCCTTCAACGACTTGGGTGCCATAACCCTCCTCAAAGGCCGACTGGATGAAGCAATGGACTACCTGAATACCGCCAACCGCCTCAGCCCCAATAACCCCGCTGTGCTCAACAACATGGGACTCGTCTACGCTAAGCGCCGCGAATACGCCCAAGCGGCTCAGGCCTTCCAAGCTTCGTATGCGGCCCGGCCTACACCCGAGGCGGCTTTCAACCTCGGCGTCATCTATGAAAAGACCGCACAATACGCTGCCGCCGCAGAAGCCTTTGGCAATGCGGGCGACCTCCCGGCCGCCCAGTACAACGCCGGCCTCTCCCGCCTCCTCATGAATGACCTCTCCGGCGCTAAAATCGCCCTGGAAAAAGCCATCCAGCAAGACAAAGACTACGCGCGCGCTTACTATGTGTTAGCCATCGTGGGGGCTCGCTCCGCTGACAACAACCTCCTCATCACCAACCTCCGCCGGGCCGTCCAAATAGACCGCGCCCTCGCCCAAAAAGCTCAAAAAGACTTGGAGTTCCGCAAACAGCGCGAGTCGGCTGAATTCAAAGCTGCACTCAACCCGTAAAAATCTCCTGCCTATCCGCTGGGGCGGCGTGCTGGCACGCCGCCCCTCTTTTTTTACCTTCAGCTGTACTAACTTTGAAGGCGTGGGAATAGCTCGGGTTATCCCAGCATGGAAGAATAGCTCGCAGGAGCACGGTCAAGGCGCCCCAGCAGCGCGGTTCTTCCCAGACTCAACTCCCGGAAACACGGCTTCCTTGGACTTTTTGTCTGGTAGGCTAATGCCCGTATCCTTTTTGCAGAAAGTCGCAGCGCTATGAAGACGATATTTGATGTGCTTGCCGAAACGTTGGCAGATTATCGGGATTTTGTGGGGTCATTTTTGCAGATTGCGGATGAGCGGATTCGGGCTTATGTAGAGGAGAACGTCCTGAAGGTAGAAGAGGCGCTATGGCCGGAGCCGCTCTTGCAGCTTACGCCCTCGTATGCGTATGGGCCGACGGTAAAAGAGCTGGCAGAAGCGGGGATACTGCACCCAAAGACGGCCGACATCTTTCAGCGGGATGGGAAGCCTATCCAGCTTTTTAGGCACCAGGAGGAAGCCATCCGCAAAGCCGCAGCTGGTGAGAATTTCGTCGTCACAAGCGGCACCGGCTCCGGCAAAAGCTTCTGCTACTTTATCCCCATCGTAGATTATATTGTGCGCCAGCAGCAAGCGCCTCGCCGTCCTATCGCCCTCATCGTTTACCCTATGAACGCCCTCGTCAACTCCCAGTATCATACGCTGGAACAGCTCCGGCAGAGATACGAAGCGCGCTATGGGGCAAACACCTTTCCTGTTCGGTTTGCGAAATACACCGGGGAAACGACGGAGGCGGAGCGGCAGGAACTGCGGGAGAATCCACCGCATATTCTCCTGACAAACTACGTGATGGGCGAGCTTTTACTTGTGCGGCCGGAGGATAAGCGGTTTTTGCCGAGGCTGTGGGAAGAGCGGGCACGAGCGGGTAGAAACGGCAGTCCGGATGAGGGTCTGCGGTTCTTGGTGTTTGATGAGCTACACACGTATCGGGGGCGGCAGGGCGCTGATGTGGCCATGTTGATACGCCGCTTGAAGGAGCACGCGGCCAGTGAGCGGCTGATTCATATTGGGACGAGCGCCACGATGGTTTCTCGGCCGGGGGCTTCGGCTGGGGAGCGGCGAAAGGCTGTGGCAGACTCTGCCAGTCGGTTTTTTGGGGTGGTGTTTGAGCCGATTCAGGTAATAGAGGAAACGCTCGTGCCGGTAACGGAAGGCGGTCCCATCCAGCCCGACGAGACGGCCCAGCTCCGGGAAGCCCTAAATGCGCCTTTGCCCCAGACCCTGGAAGTCCTCCGCCAGCACCCCCTCATGCGATGGATAGAGTATGAGCTGGGCGTGGAAGTGCAGGCTGACGGAGCCCTCCGGCGACGCATCCCCCGCCCCCTCTCTGCCGTCGCCAAGGCCCTCGCAGAGCGCACCGGCCTCCCAGCGGAAACCTGTCAAAACCGCTTACAAGAAACGCTTCTCCTGGCCAATCAGCTGGCCAGTCAGGAAAAACGGCGCGAGTTTGCCTTCAAGATACACCAGTTTATCTCGCAGGGGGGGAGCCTCTACGCTACAATAGAAGGACCGGAAGTAAGGCTATTTTCCATAGGGAGTCAGCTGCAAACAGAAGACCACAAGCTCCTCATGCCGCTAAAATTCTGCCGTCAATGCGGGCAGGAGTATTATCATGTTGTGCGGTATGAGGGGCAATTTCTGCCCTACGCCATGGGAGCAGAGGAAGAGGAAGGTGTCCAGGTGGGGTATCTTATGTTATCGCCGGCGGATGAAGCGTGGGAGCCGGAGATTCCCGACGATTGGTACGATAAGAATGGCCGGCTGCGCCCCTCCTGGAAGAGTCGCGTGCCGGAGGCTGTTTATGTGCGGCCGGACGGCGTGTACAAAGAGGCGCCTTTCCCCCAGGCCCGGAAAATGTGGTGGCAGTCGGCCCCTTTCTCCCTGTGCCTCTCGTGTGGGGAATATTACGAAGCCCGGGAGCGGGAGTTTTCCAAGCTCGCCTCCCTCTCCAGCGAAGGGCGCACAAGTGCTACCACGCTTCTGGCGGTATCGCTCTTACGGCGGGGGGGCGGGGAGGAACCTATCCGCCGAAAGCTCCTCACCTTCACGGACAATCGCCAGGATGCCTCCCTCCAAGCCGGCCACTTCAATGACTTCATCCAAGTGGCCCTCCTGCGCGCCGCCCTCTACAAAGCCCTCCAAAAGCATAAAATCCTTACTTTTGAGAATGTTGGGCAAGCTGTCGTAGAAGCCTCTGGTCTCCGGCTTCGGGATTTTGCCCGCAATCCCCAGATAAAGGAGAATATCTCCGCCGCCAAGGAGGTGCGGAAGGTTTTTGCCGATCTCATGGAGTACCGCCTCTACGAAGACCTGCGCCGCGGCTGGCGGGTAACTTATCCTAACCTGGAACAGGTAGGCCTCTTGCGCATCACTTATCCGAGGCTAAGTGAACTCTGTAGTCACCCAGAGGTAGGGGCGCTTCACCCGCTCTTAGGGGAGGCTACACCAGAAGAGCGGGAAATCCTTCTGCGGCCGATTCTGGACTACTTCCGGCGCCGATTTGCGATTCAGGCGACCGTTTTGGAGAAGGAAACACAAGACGCCTTGCGACGGCGGGCTTATGAGTATCTCAATGAGTTTTGGGGCCTGGATCCGAATTACGACGAGCTTCGCGAGGCAAAGGCCTTCGTGCGGGAAGTAGGGGGCAAGCGGGGACCTGAGGAAGGGTGGTTGCGTCTAACCGTGCGCAGCCGCATAGGCAGGTATTTGCAAAGTCACTTCGGCGTAAATGGCCAGGCGTATGAGCAGCTGCTGGATGAGCTATTAGCGCTTCTAACGAGTTATGAAATTTTGTGGCAGGAGCAAATGCGCGAGGGGCATCGGTTGTACCGACTGCGGGCCTCTGCGCTGCGGTGGGAGCTGGGTGATGGGACGCCCCCCCCACCTGACCCGTTTTTCGGGCGCCGGCGAAGCGCCACCGAAAAGGCCCCTGCGCACATAAACCACTTTTTCCAGCGGTTTTATCAAGAGGAGCCGGCTCGGCTGGCTTCCCTGGAAGGAAAAGA
The DNA here is from genome assembly GCA_028276345.1 of Sphingobacterium sp. GTDB lineage: Bacteria > Bacteroidota > Bacteroidia > SpSt-205 > SpSt-205 > JAPYWM01. Next base: position 7,830 of record JAPYWM010000020.1, on the reverse strand, counting down.
ACATACAGCGCAGGTGGTAGCGCCTGGAGAGCGAGAGCGGCGGGAAAGGCGCTTTCGGGGCGAGGAGGAGCCCCCTTTAGCTTATCTCGTTTGCTCGCCCACCATGGAGCTGGGGATAGACATTGCGGACTTAGAGCTGGTGCATTTACGCAATGTGCCGCCCACGCCGGCCAACTATGCCCAGCGTAGTGGACGGGCCGGCCGTCAGGGCCAGCCCGGTCTCATCATCACCTACTGCGGCGCCTACAATAACCACGACCAGTACTTTTTCCACCGGCGGACCGATATGGTCGCCGGTCAAGTTCGCCCGCCCCGCCTGGACCTCGCCAACGAAGCCCTCCTGCGTGCCCATATCTATGCCGTCTGGCTCTCCTATATCCGCCTTCCCCTCGGTAAATCCATGGAAAACGTTATCAACCTGGATGATGAGGCGCTCCCCCTGAAAGAAGAGGTCCAGCGTCAGATAGCGCTATCGCCCGCCGCCCAAAACGAGATACTCAAGCGCGTGGAGCACCTCCTCCAGGCAGACTGGAAAACCCTTGAGCAAAATGGGTGGTTTAACGCCCAATGGGTGCAAGAGGTCATCGCAGAGGCGCCGAAAGCCTTTGACGAGACGTTTAACCGGTGGCGGGAACTCTACCGGGCCGCCAGAAGGCAATTAGACGAGGCCCGCTGGGAAGAAGACCGGGCGACCACGACCGACGACCAGAATCGTGCGCGAAAACGCCAAGACGAAGCCCGCCGTCAGCTCAACCTCCTTTTGCAGCGCAACATTCAGAGCGAGGAGAGCGACTTCTATCCCTATCGGTATCTGGCCAGCGAAGGCTTTCTACCGGGGTACAATTTCCCGGCACTACCCGTACGGGCCTGGGTGCCGCGGGGAGAAGGGGAGTTTATCTCCCGGCCTCGGAGCGTGGCAATTCGTGAGTTTGGCCCGCGAAACCTCTTCTATCATGAAGGGGCCCAGTGGGAATGTATGGGTTTCCAGGCGCCCCCGGAGGGCTTAGACGGGCGAAAAACCTCCAAGCGGCTCTGCCACAGCTGTGGTGCTTTTAGCGAGCCAAGTGACGACCTCTGCCCGGTGTGTAAAACCCGCTTTGACGGGGAAAACAGTATTCTCGCTACCCTCCTCGAAATGCCCAACGTGCGGATGCGGCGTCGGCAGCGCATAACCGCCGAAGAAGAAGAGCGCCGTCGCAAAGGCTACAAGATTCAAACCTGCTTCCAGTACGCGTCCAAAGGCTCCCGGCACCGCATCCAGCTTGCCCGCGTAGTCGGAAAAGATCATGAGCCGCTTCTGGAACTCACCTATGCCCCAGCCGCTACCCTCCTGCGCATAAACCACGGCTGGAAAGGCGCTCGTACCGAGGGCTTCCGAATAGACTTCGAGAAAGGGGATATCTTGTCACCTACTGACGAAACCACCTCCTCCCGCTCCAAACAGCCACTTCCTAAGAGCACTCGCATAGAACAAGTGCGGCTGATGGTACGTACCACGCAGAACCTCCTGCGGGTGCGGATAATAAATACCCCGGTGGATGCGGAGGTCGAGACCACCCTGCGTTATGCGCTCAAGCGAGGCCTGGAAGAGTTCTTTGAGCTGGAAAGCAGCGAGATTGATGTAGAAGTGGTGGGCGAAGGGGAACATCGGGCCATGCTCTTTTATGAGCTGGGAGAGGGGGGGGTAGGCGTCCTGCAAAGACTAATTGAGGAGCCCGGAGCCATAGCCGACGTGGCCCGCACCGCCATAGAAATCTGCCACTTCGCCCTGGAGGGCGATACCCTTCACGATACCAGACGCGATTGCCATGCGGCTTGCTATGAGTGCCTCCTGAGCTACCAGAGCCAGTCAGACGCCACTCGCATAAACCGCCACGCTATTGGGGAGCTTCTCTACAAGTTAGCTCATAGCCGTACCGAGATGGTGCAGGAGGGGCGCTCCCGTGAGGAGCAGTGGGAATGGCTCAAAAGCTTAGTGGACTCGCGCTCAGAGCTGGAGCGGCGCTTCTTGAAGTTCCTCTACGAAAGCGGGTATCGGCTGCCAGATGATGCACAGCGGGCTATCCGGGAAGTAGGCTGTGTGACGGATTTCTTTTACAGGCCGAATGTATGTGTCTTTTGTGATGGGTCAGTACACGATCAGCCCCTCCAAGCCAGCCGTGATCAGAGTATCCGTACCGAACTCCAAGCTCGGGGCTATCGGGTCATTGTGATTCGTTATGACGAGCCGCTTTCCTCTCAGGTCGCTAAGTATCCTGAGGTCTTTGGGAGTGGATACGCAGTTAGGGCCTCTTAGATGGACAAGCTGATCGAGGAGGGTGCCGTACCAGTCCGACACACCCTTGAGCCTCCCCTGAAGTGGGCAGGAGGCAAGCGCTGGCTTGTTCCCTACTTGCGGGCACTATTGGGTTTTTCCTGGAGATTGAAGAACATCTACAAATGGCATGTTAAACAATTTAATCTGTTGTACTAGTTATGAAAATCGAAATTATTGATAACTTTTCTAAAAAAGTTATTGATAGTTTGCTGCAAGCCATGGCAAAGTCTAACGACCTTAGGATTGCAGTAGCCTTTGCGTCTACTGGAGGTATTTCTCTATTAGAACAGGGATTACAGGATTACATTAATAGAAAAGACCGTTATATAGAGTTTGTTTTAGGCATAGACTCATATGTAACTGATTCAAAAGCTTTGCAAGATTTATATCAGTTAACCAAAGCAAGCCCAAACATTAAGCTCTATTGCTACCGTGGCTCAAATTCTGAAAGCAACTCTGAAGGTATTTACCATCCCAAGCTATATATAGCAAATCAATCATCCGTCGTGACTACAATAATTGGTTCTTCTAATCTTACAGAGGGAGGCCTTAAGTCAAATGTAGAGCTTAACGTTCTAATAGAATCTAAATCTGACTCGGATATTGCTTCTGACATATATGCACTGTATTATAGAATGAAGTTCTCCAACAGGTGTTTTGAACCTGATGACGAGTTTCTTCAGCTATATGATAAAATCTGCTCGGCTAAAAAAGATCAGGAAAAAATTCTTAGGGGAGAACACTTTAGGAAGCTTAGCCTAAAAATTGCTGAAAAGATATCATCTATGCCTCCTCTATCTCCAACAAGCAAAGATCTGTTCGGATGGCAAAGATTGGTATTTGAAAAGCTTCCGCCTGGGGAATTCAAAACAAGTGACTTGTATAAGTTTGAAGAAGAATTCAGAAGGCATTATCCAAGAAATAGATATATCAAAGCTAAAATAAGGCAAGTTCTTCAACAATTGAGGGACTTGGGACTTGTAAAGCACTCAGGAAAAGAGACCTGGATTAGAGAGGAAATGGAAGAGGATAAACACCAGAGCATGTGACGATGCCTACCTGGTCCTGGGCGGCACGGGTTGGACGCTGCAATTGAGGGAGTTCTACCGCAGTGGGGGGCTTTGCAGATTCATGCCGGAGGCTAAGCGAGTCAAGATCGTCGGGCTGGAGGAGTTCATCAAGCTTGTCAACAACCGCCAGTTGTAATTGCGCCAAAGCCGACCCGCTTTCGGCGGAGCCAAACCAGACACGAAGAAAAATGGGCGCTTAGGGAGGCTGCTCAAATGGGCAGAAGGTTTTTTCTTTGCCCCGTGCATTCGTCAGAATTTCTGGAAAGACCTGCCTTTCAAGACTTTCTCCGACGCATAGAAGCGGGGTTTGGGGCTCGGTGGGAGGCTTTGCTCTCGGTTCGGGCGGAGCGCCTTGCGGCGCCTCATCCCGCTCGGCAGGCCATCCGTGCAGGCCAATGGCAAGTGGCTCCCCTCCCCGCTCCCCTCCAGAAACGTTATGTAGAAATCACAGGCCCCGCCGACCCCAAAATGATCATCAACGCCCTCAATAGCCGAGCCGATGGCTTCATGGCTGACCTGGAGGATGCTTTTACGCCCCACCCCGCTAAGCTCCTCACGGCTTATGAGGCCCTCTATAATGCCGTGCGAGGCCAGCTCCGGTATGCGACCGAAGGCAAAACCTACGAACAGGACCCCACCTCACCCACTTTCCTGCATGTTCGGCCGCGAGGCCTCCACTTAGTGGAAAAACGGTTGCTCTCCCGCCCTTTCAGTGGGGCCTTTCTGGATGCGGCGGTGTATTTATTTTACAATGCGGAGGCGCTTTTGGAGCGAGGGCGCTTTCCCGCCTTGTACTTAGCGAAGTTGGAACATGCCGACGAGGCCCGCCTCTGGCAGGAGTTCCTCACCTTTTGCGAGGGTTACTTGGGCCTTCCGTTGGGGACCATTCGGGTTACCGTCCTTATAGAGACGCTTGGGGCTGCCCTCCAAACCGAAGAGATACTTTACGAGCTGCGGGATCGCATTACAGCTCTCAACGCCGGCCGGTGGGACTACCTATTTAGCATCGTCAAGCATCTTTTGCGCACCCGAGGCCCGCTCCTGCCAGAAAGGCACCTCCTCACGATGAAGGAGCCCTTCTTAGAGGCCTATGCGCTGGAAATCGTCCGATCGGCGCATAAGCGGGGCGCCTTGGCTATTGGAGGGATGTCGGCCTTCATTCCCAGCCGAAAAGCCCCCACCCTCAACGAAAAAGCCCTCCAAGCTGTAAAAGCGGATAAGGAGTTAGAGATAGAGCGAGGCTTTGACGGGGCGTGGGTGGCGCATCCCGACTTAGTGCCAGTGATTCAGGAGACTTTTGCCAATGCCTTTCAGGGGGCGCCCAATCAGCTCTACCGCATCCCTAAGGAGGTTTCAGTCGAGCAGATCACCGCTTTTCCGTCTTTAGGAGATAGGACCCTCTCTTCCGAAGCGCTGTATCGGCTGATAGAAGTGGCCCTTTTGTATTTAGAGAGCTGGCTACAGGGTCAAGGCGCTGCGGCGATACACCACCTCATGGAAGATGCGGCTACGGCCGAAATCGCTCGCACCCAACTCTTTCAGTGGTTAAAGACTACCCCTCCACCCCGTACAGAAGACGGACGGGAAGTGTCTGTCTTCCTATACGAGTCTTTTATCCGCCAAGCGCAAAAAGCCCATTCTCACCTCTCTTCCCAGGCGGTGCGACTTTTGCAGGACCTTTTGTACGCGCCTGACCTCATCCCTTTCTTCACGAGTTATGCATATGAACGTTACCTCGCATAACGGGGATTTTCAAGCCCGAGTTGCACAGTTGGCCCAGGAGTGGCGCACCAATCCGCGCTGGAAAGGCATCACCCGCCCTTACCGTCCAGAAGATGTGATTCGGTTGCAGGGGTCGTATGATTGGAGTTATCCGCTAGCGGAGCGCGGGGCGCAGCGCCTATGGAAAGCTTTGCACACGGAGCCTTATGTGGCGGCGCTGGGATGCCTTACGGGCCTGCAAGCCGTACAAGCCGTGCAAGCCGGCCTCCAATCTGTCTATGTAAGCGGCTGGCAGGTCGCCGCTGACGCCAACATAGCGGGCCAAACTTACCCCGACCAGAGCCTCTACCCCGTAGAAAGCGTCCCCACCCTCGTGCGTCGCATCAATAACGCCCTTCTGCGGGCAGACCAAATCGAGTATGCGCAAAATCCTGAGCAAGGCGCCTCCCGCGATTGGCTGGTGCCCCTTGTGGCCGATGCCGAAGCCGGCTTCGGCGGCAACCTCAACGCCTACGAACTCATGAAAATGATGATTGAAGCGGGGGCCGCTGGCGTGCACTTTGAGGACCAGCTCTCCTCGGCTAAAAAATGCGGCCATTTAGGGGGTAAGGTGCTCGTTCCCACGCAGGAAGGTATCCAGAAGCTTATTGCAGCGCGCCTATCCGCCGATGTTATGGGCACTTCGACTGTATTGATCGCCCGTACGGATGCCCATAGTGCCACGTTTATTACGTCCGACATAGACCCGGCCGATGAACCCTTTATTGACCGCACTCGGGGACGTTCTGCAGAGGGTTTCTATTACGTCCGTTCGGGTGTAGAGATGGCTATTGCACGGGGCCTTGCGTATGCGCCGTATGCAGACCTGCTGTGGTGGGAAACCAGCACGCCCGACCTTGGCGAGGCCCGCGAGTTTGCCCAGGCCATCCATGAGAAATACCCCGGCAAACTCCTGGCGTACAACTGCTCGCCTTCCTTCAATTGGCGGGCCTTCCTTTCCGAAGAAGAGCTTCTGACCTTCCGGGAAAAGCTCGCCGAGATGGGCTACAAATATCAGTTTATCACCCTGGCGGGTTTCCACGCCCTGAATACGGGCATGTTTGAGCTGGCGCTTGCCTACCGGGAGCGGGGTATGGCTGGCTATGCGGACCTGCAGACGCGGGAGTTTGCTCTCCAGGAGAAGGGCTTCAAGGCTATCAAGCACCAGTCCTTCGTAGGGACGGGCTACTTTGACGCGATTCAAGAGGTGATTACTGGGGGGCTGACCGGTATCACAGCCATGAAAGGCTCCACGGAGGAAGCGCAGTTTTAGGGCGGGCGGGGGCTGCTTCGGCTCCCAAGGGGGAAGGGAGTCCAGCCTCGTCCAAGTTTTAGTGTATCTTTGAGGGTGGGCATGGATCGGGAGGCCTATTTGCGCTCGCAGCTGGAAGCTTATCCGGATGACCCTTTCTGGCCGCACACGCTGGGCGTGTGGCTAATGGGCCAAAACCGCTGGGAAGAGGCCGAAAATGCCTTTCAGGAGGCCCTGCGCCGGAGCCCTACCTATGCCGCCACCTATTACCAAATGGGGCTCCTCTACGAAATGCAAGGCCAAACCGATAAAGCCCTCTCTGCCTTCCGCGAAGGCGAAAAGCTCGCTGCTGACCAGCGTGACCTGCGGCTCCTTCGAGACTTCCGCGCAAAACTTAGCCTTTATCTTGGCATTGATGAACCATAACGTCTACCTTCTGAGAGGGCTGATCACGCTTCTCCTTTTCTGGGGCTTCCTCCGGGGGCAGAACACTGCGTTTGGTCTGCGGGGAGGGATTACCCTTTACCAGTATCGGACCGATTATGCGCAGTTTTTTGCCCGGCTGGGCGTGGAGTTAGGGGCAACGGGACACATCGAGCTCTTTGAGAGCCGAAAGAGCAAACTCCGCCATAGTCTGATGCCAGCTTTTGGCTATCTCATGGGACATTCCCGGCTCATCCTGGATAGCTCCATCTACATTTCGCCGCTGACTGGCCGTCCCCTTCAAGGCATTGCCCAGGCCCATACCTACACGCACTTCATCTTCATGGAGGGTTTGTGGCGGCTCACATTTGATGCGGAGGGGGCCTTCGCTGTGGGGGCTGGGCCGCAAGCGCTTATTCCCTTTGGTCAGACGCTCATGTTAGCGTACGAGACGCCCGATGGTCAGCCTATCCAAGAGTGGAATCGTGTCGCCCTCAGCGATGTCCGGAAAGTCATCCCACCAGTGGTGTGGAATCTCGCCCTCTTGGTAGAGCTGCGGCTCTCGTCCGGCTTGCGGCGAGAGGTTTTTCTCTATGCGCGTACGGCACATCAGCTTAATCGCTATCTGTGGCCGACGGGGCTTCTGGTAGGGGTAAGTCTGCTGTGGAAGGGACGGACTTCGTAGCGGTGCGCGCGGCGTGACGGGCCGCATCCCGCTGGGTTTTGAGAGCCAGTTTCTTATGAAATGCCTCCTCTAAGTCTATTCCGGTCTGGTTTGCCAGGCATAGAAGCACGAAGAGAATATCGGCCATCTCCTCGCCGAGCGCTTCGCGGTTGGGGTTCTCGCTGGGCTTGAAGGACTGATCGCCATAATGGCGGGCTATGAGGCGGGCCAGCTCACCCACCTCCTCCATGAGAATAACCGTATTCGTGAGCACCGAAAAGTACCCTTTGCCCACATCCCGAATCCAGTCATCCACCTCTTTTTGGAGGAGGTGGAGGGGGGG
>JAPYWM010000221.1 GCA_028276345.1 Sphingobacterium sp. | reverse complement strand
ATCGCGGAGACCCAGCGCCGCATCGCCGAAATCGAACGCGAAAAAGCCCTTCTGCAGCAGCGCATCGCCGAAAACCAAACCCGTATCGCTGAAGCTTCCCGCCTCAACGCCGAATACAACCAGGCCCAGGCTGAGTATCAGACTCGCCTCGCCCTCTTAGAACGCAACAAGGCCCTCATCCTCCAGTCGCTTTTCTTAGCGGCCCTCTCCGAAGAGCAAACGAAAAAAGGCCACCCAGAAGTGGGGCAGCTTTTAGCCCTGGCGGCGCTTCCCCGCCATGTGGGTGATCCGAACGAACGTCCCTTCGTCGCCGAGGCCGAAGCCGCCCTCTACTTGGCCATGGACCGCCTTCTGCAACCTAAGCCCCTCAAACGCCTCATTGGCCACAAAAACCGCGTGGTATATGCCACCTTTAGCCCCGATGGCAAAACCCTCGCCACCAGCTCCTGGGATAAAACCATCCGCCTCTGGAATACAACGAACGGTACCTCAAAGGAAGTCCTGCGGGGCCACTCCCACATTGTCGACCGCGTCTACTTCTCCGAAGACCTCAGGTATCTGGTCTCGTATGCGGAGGACTTTTCCGCTCGGGTATGGGACCTTTCTACGGGCAGCGCCGTGGCCCACCTCACCGGTCATAAAGACGACCTGACCTGTGTGGCTTTGACAAAGGATGCCAGCTTGATTCTCACCACCTCGCTCGATAAGACGGCCAGGCTATACCGGGGGCCGTCCGGCGAGCTGCTATCGGTGCTACCACACGATTCGGAGGTTTTGTATGGGGTCATTACGGTGGATGGCCGCCATGCGGCTACGGCTACCCGTAGTGGTACCCTGACCCTCTGGGACCTTTCCAGCTCTACAAGCCCCAGACCTTTCCGGATAAATGCCCACCCTCAGCCTATCACGGTCCTCGCTCTCCCGCCCAACCAGCAAGGCGTGCTAACGCTCAGTGTGGATGGCACAGCGGCTTATTATGACTGGAGGGGGCAGCTCCTGGCCCGGCTTACGGGGGCACGCCATGCGCTGCAGGCAGCGGCTTTTGCGCCGACGAGCGACCGGGTCGTCATCGCCGCCGCAGACTCCCTCCTGCGCCTGTACGAAATCCCCTCCGGCAAACTCCTCGCGACCTTCTCCGAAAAAGGCCACAAAGGGATTCCCTATGCCGTCACCTTCAGCCCCTCAGGCCTGCATATCCTCTCCATCGGCACCGATCAAAAGGCCATCCTCTGGAATGCCCATACCTTCCAGCGCCTCGCAGAGTATCCCTTCCCGCCGCACATTGCTTTCTGGCCAGCTTTTTCGCCGGATGGCAAGCTTTTAGCCGTACCCGGCCCGAAAAATACCATTGAACTGTACCAGGTTCTGCCCAATGAGCAGGCGCTAATTGACCTGGCATACGAGAAAAAGCGCCGGGACCTCACGCCCGAGGAGATGCGGCGGTTCTTCTTGGATGATCCGCGCATCCGGGCGGAGTTGCCCCAACGTCCGAAGCTTCCCCGTGCCCGCATCCACAAAGTCCAGAAAGGCGAAACCCTTCATGGCATCGCTCGCCAGTACGGCGTGATGATAGAGCAGCTTCGGGCGCTGAATCGCCTCACCTCGGATGAGATTCGGGAAGGCGACTCGTTGATTATTACCTACACGGAGCCGTGAGCGGAAGGTACATAGCGGTGTACGTTCATCCTCGTGCTCGCCAACGCCGCATAGCGCTGCGCGGCGATAATAGGCATGAGGTCGGGGTGCCCGAAGCGCCCGCCGACGGGGCGGCTAATAAGGCCGTGCAGCGCCTTTTGGCCGAGGCGCTAACGGTGGCGCCCTCCCGCCTTGTGCTCATTCGGGGTCACACCAGTCGGAAAAAGGTGTTTCAGCTGATGTCAGCCTGAGTGCGGGGGCAGGTAGCTTAGGGTGCGGCTATCATCAATAGCCCCTCCCGCTGACGGGAGCGGCTCCATTCCCGGCCCCTCCACCTGTGCAGGCTAACCCCCCAGCCCCCCTCCCCGCACGCAGCTCAGCATTACCCATAAGGTAGGAAGACGCTCAGGGCATCATGCCGGCTATCGGCGGGGGATTAAACCCCTTGCTCCCTTCCAACCACATACTGCGCCGATATGTGGAAAGGTCGTGTCCTGGCTGGAATTGCCCTGGTAGGGCTTAGTAGTCTGATGTGGGCCCAGAAAAAAGGTCGGATGGAGCGCGGCGAAGGCGATGGCAAAGGCTGGATTACGCATCTCGTGACCTATCTCACCGACACGCTGAAGCTCACCCCCGACCAGCAGGGGAAGGTCAGGCAGATTCTGGAGAATCATGCGGCGAAGGCTCGGGAAATCCGGCGCTCGGATCAGGATGGCCGAGCTAAGCAGGAAGCCCTTCGTCAGCTGAGGCAGCAGACGGACGCCGCTATCGGGGAGGTTCTCACACCGGAGCAGCGAGCCCTGTGGGAGAAAATTAAGCACGACTGGCGCCGTAAAGCCCGCGAGCGCTGGGAAAAGCGCACCGGCCAGCGCC
>JAPYWM010000019.1 GCA_028276345.1 Sphingobacterium sp. | reverse complement strand
ACCGGAGGGTGGTCGTGCTATTTATCTGGGGCAGGCCGGCAGAGCGCACTTCGGCGATCTTCTGGCGGGCAATCTGGTAGTCTAAGTAGGTGTTTTGCAAGGAGGGGGAATGCGTAAGGGCGTACTGAATGGCGGCTTTCATGCTGAAGGTCTGGATGCTTTCTTGGGCGAAAGCAAGCGAGACGAAAACAATAAGGCTATATTGGACGCGAGCGACCATAGGTTTGACGGATGAGGTTTTGGTGTTCGGCGAGGTGCTGGCGACCTTTTTCCGTGGTGAAGCTGTGGAGGAAAAGGAGGGCGGACTCGGCGTAGACTTCGGGGATAGAGCGGCCCACCGCTTGGGCAAAGTCGGGATTGAGAATGACCTGCGTCAGCACGTAGAACATCCACACTGGGATGAAGTCGAGGTCCAGGTCCTTGCGAAAGAGGCCTTGTTGGATGCCAGCATGGAGGTTGGCATGCAGGTTTTTCTGGATGAGGGTGCGGATGCGGGCAAAAAGCTTATCTTGGAGGGTGGGAGCGAGGCGGGGCAGCTCTTGGAAAAGGAGGGGATTGAAGCTGGAGAGCGTATGATAGGCGAAGTTAGCCGTAGCGATGATGGCCAAAAGCGGGTCGGGGGCATGGGCGGCATGGAGCTCGTTTATCTGCTGCTCTATCCGCGAGAGAAAGCGGTCCAGCACCGCTTCTACGAGGGCCTCCTTGGAGGGGAAGTAGTCGTAAAGGGTTTTCTTAGAGATGCCGAGGCGCTCCACCACCTGGTCAAGGGTGGTAGAGCGAATCCCTTGCCGCATGAGCAGCGTCTCGGCCACCTCTAAGATGCGTTCCGACACGCTCGTATAAACCCAAAAAACTCCGGGAAAGTTCCAAGTTTCCAAAGTGGGGACGGGCTAATGGGCAGTGGGTATTACTTTTGGCGTATGATAGAGACGGTGTGGGAGGGGGCCTATGCGGTTTTGCGCTGGCAGATGACCCCGGTGAACGTCCTGAATCCAGAAAGCCTGGCTGCCTTTCGGGAAGCGCTGGAGACGGTTTTGACCGATGCGCGGTGTGCGGGAATTGTGATTACGTCGGGGCGGCGGGAATTCATAGCCGGGGCCGATGTACATACGATTCAGCGGCTGATGGGCATAGCCGAGGTGGAGGAGCTGTATCGGGTGGTGTGGCAGGTTCAGGAGGTGTTTTTGCGGTTAGAGACGGGCGGTAAGCCTGTAGTGGCGGCTATTGGGGGCGCTGCGCTGGGAGGCGGCTACGAACTCGCTTTAGCCTGCCATCATCGGATTGCGCTGAATGCCCCGCACGTGGAGATAGGCCTGCCAGAAGTGCAGTTGGGCCTCATGCCGGGAGCGGGCGGCACCCAGCGCCTCCCCCGGAAAATCGGTTTTATCCCCGCCCTGCCGCTCATCTTAGAGGGACGGCGCCTTCCTGCGCAGGAGGCTCATGCCCAAGGCCTCGTAGATGAACTCGCCACCACCTCCGATGAGCTCTTAGAAAAAGCTTTCACCTGGCTCTCGAAAAAGCCCCTCCCGCAAAACCCCTGGCAGGACCCGAAGTTTGAGCCGCCCGGCGGAGGCATCTACCATCCCCGTAACGCGCCCTTCCTGGCCGGCGCTATTGCCAAAGCCCACGAAAAAACCCAAGGCCACTACCCGAACGTGCTTTATGCCCTGAGCGCCCTTTACGAAGGCTTACAGGTGCCCTTCGTGCGGGGGTTGGAAATAGAGGCGATGTACTTTGTGCGGACATTGCAGGCGCCCTCCGCTCGGGCTATGGTGCGTACCCTCTTCATTGAGAAGCAGCGGCTTGATAAGCTGCCGCATCGGCCAGCGGGCATTCCCCCAGCGCCGATTCGGAAGGTGGCGGTCTTAGGGGCCGGCATGATGGGCCGGGCTATCGCGTATGTGTGCGCTACCGCTGGCTTTGACACCTGGGTCAAAGACCAATCGCCCGACATTGCGCAGGGTGCCCGCACCTTCGCCGAAAAGCTCCTTCGGCAGCGGCAAGAGCGGGGCCGCCTCAGCCCCGCCGAGGCAGAGGCCACCTTACAGCGCCTGCACATCGCCACCACCTACGACGACCTTGCCGGCGCCGACCTCGTCATCGAAGCGGTGATAGAAAACCGCCCCATCAAAAACCAGGTCTACCAGGACGTCGAACCCCTCCTCGCCCCCCAAGCGATCCTCGCTTCTAATACCTCAACCTTGCCTATCACCTCGCTCGCGCAGGCGACTGCCCGGCCCGAACGCTTCATCGGCTTACACTTCTTCTCGCCGGCCGAACGCATGCCCCTCGTAGAGGTCATCCTGGGTGAAAAAACGAGTGAGCAGACCCTCGCTTGGGCCTTGGACTTTGTGCGGCAGATCGGAAAAACGCCCATTGTCGTGCGGGATAGCCGGGGATTTTTCACGAGTCGGGTATTTGGCACCTATGTGCGGGAGGGCCTGCGTATGCTCTTAGAGGGGGTTCCACCGGCCCTGATAGAAAACCTCGGGCGCCAGAGTGGTATGCCGGTTGGGCCGCTTGCGCTGGCCGATGAGGTGAGCATCGCCCTGATGTACCAGATTCTCCGGCAGACGGAGGCGGACATGGGACGGCCCCTCCCGGATGATCCGGTGCATCACATCGGCCGGCTCTTCGTGGAAGAGCTGAAACGGCCAGGGCGCAAAGGCGGCTCAGGCTTTTATGAATACCCCGCCAATGGCCAGCCGAAGTACCTCTGGCCCGACCTCAAAAAGTACTTTCCCCCCAGAGCCGTAGCCCCAGCAGAGTATCCCGACCTCATGGACCGCTTCTTATATGTGCAGGTGGCCGAGGCCTGGCGAACCTGGCAGGAGGGGATTCTATTCGGACAGGCGGATGGCGATGTGGCGTCTATTTTGGGATGGGGGTTTGCGCCGTACACAGGCGGGGTGTTTCACTTTGCAGAGTATGTAGGATGGGAGCGGTTTCGTCGGCGCAGCGCTGAGCTGGCGGAAAAGTACGGCGAGCGGTTTTACGTGCCAGTGTGAGGTGCGGTCCTGTCGAAGCCCTTTTTTGTCCGGGGCCTCCCACTTTCTGCCCAGTCCGTCCTCTGTCCCTCCCCGTTTATGGGGAGGGGATACTTAGGGGGTTTGTTTTCGGTAGAGGGTGGTATAGGCCACGGGGAGAAGCCAGAGGTTGAAGAGAGCGCCGGAAAGAAGGCCGCCGATCACGACTGTGGCGAGGGGGCGTTGGACTTCGGCGCCGGCCTGCATGGAGAAGGCCATGGGGACGAAGCCCACCACGGCTAAGAGCATGGTTACGAGGATGGGCCGTACCCGTTCGTGCAGGGCCACTCGCAGGTGCCGATGCAGGGTTAGCGGATGACGGCTAAGGGTCTGGATGCGATTCAGGAGGACGGTGCCATTGAGGGTGGCCAGGCCCAGGACGCTTACCAGGCCAATAGCCGCTGAGAAGCTAAATGGTAACCCCCGTAGGGCGAGGGCTACCATGCCCCCTGCCGGTGCGGAGAGCGAGACCACCAGCACCAGCCCCACCGCCCCCCACCGCCGCAGGGTAAAGTACATCAGCATCGCCACCAACAGGATCGTCAGCGGCCCGATCCACAAGAGGCGCAACCGAGCCTCCTGATAGTTTTGCCATTGCCCCCCATACTGGATGAAGTAGCCCGCTGGGAGGGTCAGCTTTTTCGCCCGGGCCTGAATGTCTTCCACCACTGGCAAGGCCCCCCGTCCCCGGACGTTGATTCCCAAAATGTACGCTCTTTCGCCATTGGCATGGGGGATCTCGTTGTAGCTGGGGACCAGCCGCACCTCGGCGATGCTGGATAGGGGGACATAGCTACCGCGGCCAGTGGGGATAGGAAGAGCCTCCAACTGCGCTAACGAAGGCGAGACACCGAGCCGCAGCGCAGTGCTAATGCGCCTTTCGCCAGCATAGACCTCTCTCAGGGGCAGGCCGATACGGAAGGCCTGCACCCGCCGCTGGGCTTCACCTAAGTCTACCCCATAAAAGGTCAGCAGCTCGGGGCGCCAGCGCACTTCTACCGCCGTCGCCCCAAAAAAGAGCGGCCGGGAAAGATCAGCTACGCCCGGTATCCCTTCACACAGCTGAGCCAGCTGCTCCCCATACGTCATGAGCGTATCGAGATTGGGGCCCACGAGCTTGATGACGATATCTGTCCGAGCCCCTGCCAGGAGCTCATTAAACCGCATCTGAATCGGCTGCTGCACCCCGAAAAAAATCCCCGGAAAGTGCGCCGTGAGGAGCGCTTTCATAGAGTCTGCCAGCTCAGCCCGTGCCAGCGGCGCATCCGGCCGAATGTGCACAATCAAATCGGCACTTTCGACGAACATAGGGTCCAGCGGGATCTCCGACGTCCCGATCTTGGCTACCACCCGCGAAAAAGCCCAGCCCATCTTATCCAGCAGGAGCCTACTGATGCGCTCACAGTAGGTGATGGTTTCGGAGAGCGCAACCCCCGGCGGCAGGCGCGTCTCCACCGCAAAGTCGCCCTCATTCAGCTCGGGTAGAAAAACCGCATCCGACACCCGGAGGAGATAGCCGCCTAACCCCACCCAAACCCCCCACGCCAAAAAGGGAAGATAGGGACGACGCATGCTAAACCGATACGCTTGCCAGGCCAGCTCGCGCATCTTTTCGAAGAACCGCTCGCTGAGGGGGGGCTTTTGGCTACTGTGCGGGCGTAAGAACTGGGCGGATAGCCAGGGAACCAGCGTTAGGGACAGGATCAGGGCGCCTAAGAGCGCATATACCATTGTCAACACCATGGGGCGAAACATCTTTCCTTCGACACCCCGCAGAAAGAGAAGCGGCACATAAACCGACAGAACTACCAGCTCGCCAAAGAGGCTGGCCTGCCGAATCTGGATGGAGGCGACTTCGGTAGCGAGGCGGCGGTCTTTTTCGGTGAGCAGGCGGGTCAGGACAGCTTCGACCAGGATCACGCTGCCGTCTACAATCAGGCCGAAGTCAATCGCCCCTAAGCTCATGAGGTTGGCCGACTCGCCGCTGAAATACAGCCCTGCCAGCGCAAAGAGCATCGAGAGCGGTATCACCAGCCCGACGATGAGACCCGCCCGCCAGCTTCCTAAAAGCAACGTCAGGAGGCCAACTACGATCAGCGCTGCCTCTAAAAGGTTCGTAGAAGCGGTAGCCAAAACCCGCTCTATCAGCTCCTCCCGGTTCAGGAAGGGCACGATCCGAATCCCATAGGGTAGCTGGGGCTCTAAGCGCGCAATCTCTGCTTTGAGGCGGGAGACGACCTGGGCGGTATTTTCGCCTTTACGCACGAGGACGATGCCGCCCACCACCTCGCCGAGGGTATCTTTGACTAAGGCGCCATAACGGGGCAGGTGTCCCTCTTCCACCCGTGCCACATCCCGTAGGAGCAGCGGCCGCCCCCCATAGGTCCCCACGACGCTCCGGAGAATATCCTCCGGACTGCGCCACAGGCCATCCACGCGCAGGGCGATGGTTTGGGCTTGTCTCTCGATGTAGCCCACACCCAGGAGCTGATTCGACTCCAGGAGGGCCCGTTCCAGATCTGTCAGGGTGAGCTTGTACCGGCTCAGCGCGGCGAGGTCTGCTACGACCTCCCAGCGCCGTACATACCCCCCGAAGCTGCTGATATCGGCCACACCCGGCACCTGAATGAGGAAGCGGCGGATGATCCAGTCCTGGACAGCGCGCAGTTCTGTCGGAGAGACGGGCGTCCGGGGTACGAGGTAGTACTGGTAGGCTTCGCTTAGGCCGGTACTGAGCGGGCCGATTTCTGGCTGGACGCCCGGTGGCAGCTGTGTGCCTACCGCCATGAGCCGCTCAAGAATCGCTGCCCGGGCCCGTGCCAAATCCTCCCCCTCTTCAAATATCAGCGTAATCAGCGAGAGTCCCGTGCGGGAGATAGAACGCCATTCCACCCGCCGGGGGAGCGTCGCTAAAGCCTGCTCTAACGGCCGCGTTACGAGTAGCTCCACCTCACTCGCCGAATACCCGGGCGCATACGCGTACACCTGCACCTGGTTATTCGTGATATCCGGTACCGCATCTACCAGGAGATGACTCGTCCCATACAGGCTAAATGCCAAAAAGCCCACCAGCACCACCCCCGTAAACACCGATGAGCGGATACTGAGCCGCAAAAGGGCTTCCCACACAGGTCAAAGGTAAGAGGCCTTCTTGTACGCTGGGGCTATCTATCCGCTTTACGGCGCGGAGTAAGGGTCGGTGAGCGATTGCGCCCAGGCCCAGAGCGAGGGAAACGCCTCATCCGCCCACTCAGGCCCGGGATCCGGCTCCGTGGAAGCCACCCACACCGTGTACATCCCTAACCGCCGCCCAAATTCCATATCCCGAATATGATTCCCCACCATCACACTCCGGGCAAATACTATCTCTGGAAAATCCGCCTGCGCCGCATGCGCCATGCCAGGATTGGGCTTGCGACAAGGGCTCTCCGCGTCCATATCGGTACAGGCATAAATCTTATCAATCCGTCCACCCCGGGCGTGAATCATGCTCAGCATCCGGAAGTGTATCTCTTCCAGGTCTTTTTCGGTCATGAGCCCTTTGCCTACGCCGCGCTGGTTGGTGACGATGAGGATTCGTCCGAAGATGGGAGATAGCTTGGCAAGGGCTTCCAGGGCACCGGGCTCAAAAGTGAACTCTTCCCACGTGCGGATATAGTCGCCGGATTTTTCGCGGTTGATCACGCCATCCCGGTCGAGGAAAAGCGTCCAGCTTTTATCAAGCGTGGGCCGGGAGGTAGGTCTGCGCGCGATCATAGTCTTCGGGAATGCCGATGTCAATGAAGGGGAGGTCCGGCAGCTGATGCGCGTAGAGGCGTAGGGCGGCAGGCTTCTGCAGCGCCTCCTGGAGGTAGGTCTCCCAGGAGAAAGCTCGGGGGAAGGCGTTCTTTTCCCACCAGGTGCGGCGAATGAGGTAGAGGCCGGCGTTGATCCAGCCGCTGTGGCGCGGGGCTTTTTCCTGGAAAGCCTGGACCCAGCCGTCCGGGGAGATGAGGAGCGTGCCGTACCGGTCCGCTGGCGAGACGGAGACGCTGACCAAGCTCACATCGGCGCCCTTTTGCAGGTGCGCCTGATAAAATGGCTCTATGGCCGCCGGGCAAAAGGTATCGCCATTTACCACGAGAATGTGGGGGCTTGTCGTGTGGGACCACGCATGTCGGATAGCGCCGCCGGTACCCAGCGGCTCCTTCTCCACGACAAAATCCACCGCAAAGGGCCATGCTTGGGAGGCGAGCCAGTGCTGGATAGCCTCGGCCTGGTAGCCTAAGGCGAAAACAAGCCGTTTGAGTCCCTGACGGGCCAGGTAGGAAAGCACATAGCTCAGAAACGGCTTGCCGGCGACGGGTGCTAAGGGCTTAGGCAGGTCGGGAAGCACCGCCCGCAGCCGCGTCCCCAATCCTCCTGCCAGGATTATCCCTTCTACAGGTGCCATGAGACGAGGCCGTGCTTGACAAAATGATAATCAAAAAATCGGCCCTGGAAGGAAGCGAGGGCTTTTTGCACGGCATAGCGGGTTTCGCCGGGACAGTAAAACACCATGAAGCCGCCGCCGCCTGCGCCAGAGACTTTACCGCCGGTGGCGCCCGCAGAGAGTGCCGCCTGATAGATCGTCTCCAATAGCGGCGTAGAGACATGCGAGGCTACCCGCCGCTTGTACTCAAAACCCTCATGTAAAATCCGCCCAATCTCATCTATCCGGCCTTTGAGCAGTGCCTCCTTCATGTGGAAAGCCTCTTCTTTTAGCCGGTGGGTGGCTTCCAGGGCCGCTTTGTCGCCTCGGACAATATGGCTCTTTTGCTCCTCGATGATCTGCGAGGAGAGGCGGCTGGTGTCGGTGTAAAAGAGCAGGAGGTTGTGCTCTAACTCGTACAGATATTCCGGGCGAATACGGAGCGGATTGACGATGACACGCTCGTCTGCGTAAAACTCCATGAAGTTCACGCCGCCGAAGGTGGCGGCATACTGGTCTTGGCGTCCGCCGGCCTGGCCCAGGTCTATCCGCTCAATCTCATAGGCCAATCGGGCGATGTCATATTCCCCCAAAGGAAGGACCAGCCACTCCACAAAAGCCCCAATAAGGGCCACTACCAGCGTAGAACTCGTGCCGAGGCCTGAGCCTGGTGGCACATCCACATGCGAAATCAGATGGCAGGGGAGAGGCTTTCCCGTCAGAGCGGCCATGCGATTATAGACGCCCCGATGGAGAAGAAGCGGCTCCTCCATGGGGAGCTTCTCCGTAGCAGGAAGCACTACCCGCTGTCCCCGGTCCACCGCTTCTAAGATCACGTGCGGCTCCTCCAATGGCCGAATGCTGGCATGCGCGTAGAGGGAAATGGTGGCATTGAGTACGGCACCACCATACAGGTCACAGTAGGGACTCACATCTGTCCCGCCCCCCGATAGGCCGATTCGGAGGGGGGCCCGACTGCGGTATATCATGCTGCAAAGTTATCGGGCGAAGGCCTCCTGAGTCCAGGTCCAGAGCTTGGCGGCGAGGGTCTCCCAGCGCAGTTCGTTTCTGGCCCGAACAAAGTCCGCCTGAAAAGCCTCCCGCCGTGTCTGGATGAGCTTTTGAATCCCTTCGGTCAGGCCTTCTACGGAGGGTTCTACGATAATCCCCCCTCCGAAGGCTTCTACCACCTCATACAGGCCTCCCACCCGCGTCACCAAAATAGGGCATTCATACTGGTAGGCCCAGAAGGGATGGCCGCTTTGCGTAGCTGCGCGATAAGGCAGGATTAACGCATGGGCCGCCCGGAAATAATACCCGAAGTCTGCCTGCGGCACGAAGCCCGGCCGCCACACTACCCGCTCAGCAATCCCCAGCTCTTCTACAAGGGCCCGATAGGGCGCCTCCGGCTCGTAAAACTCCCCTGCTACGATAAGCTGCCAGTCGGGCGTGATATGAGGCAGCACCCCCGCCCATGCCCGTAAAAGCATATCTAAACCCTTGTACGGACGTACCAGCCCCATGAAAAGCAAATACTGCTTCTCAGGGGGAAGGTTTAGCCGGGCACAGGCTGCCTCTCGGCTGGTTTGGGGGTCTACTTCTGCCGGAAAAAGCGGATGCCAGAAAAAAGCCACGGCCTTGGGGGTATATGCTCGCCAGGCGGCCTCTACAGCCCGACTCAGCGTAAAAGCCCCATCCATCGCTTCAACAAAGCTCTTCCTAAAAAAAGTATCGCCCAAGCGCCGCTCATGTGGATTAAAGTTGTGAATAAGTCCGAGGTGGATAGCGGATGGATGGAGCTTTCGTAGCCTTTTAGCAATGAGCGAACTGGAGAAGCCCATCAAGGGCAGCCAGAAGGGATAAATCACAAGGTCGGGACGCCAGTGGGCGATATGCTGGGCTGCCGGGCCCCACGTAAGGGGATTGAAAGCATGGATGAGGCGCGTGAGAGGCACCGGTGGGGGTGGCTCATCCGAAAGCTGATTTCGCCGAAAAAGCCACCGCGGATACTGAATCGTATACGTGAAAAGATGCACATCATGCCCCGCATTCTGCAAGCCTCGTGCGAAATGGTTGGAGAAATTGGCGATCCCCCCCCGAAAGGGATAGCTGGGACCCACGATGGCGATCCGGCCCACGCAGCGAAAGTACAAGTAGCATAGCTTTGTCGAGATGGAGCCGATTGGGCCGATTCAGGGTGGATGGATAGAGGTGATTACTGGGGGGATGTTTTCGGGGAAGACGGAGGAGCTTTTGCGGCGGGTGCGACGGGTGCAGCTGGCGGGTCAGACCGTCCGCCTCTTCAAACCCGACATAGACACCCGCTACCACCCCTCTGACATCGTTTCACACGACCAGACCCGTCTGGAAGCCGTCCCCGTCTCAAACTCCCAAAGTCTCTACCTTCTGAGCAGTGATGCACAGGTCATCGCCATTGATGAGGCGCAGTTTTTTGACATGGGATTGGTGGAGGTAGCAGACCGCCTCGCCGATGAGGGCAAGCGCGTGATTATTGCTGGGCTGGACATGGATTATCGGGGGCGGCCATTTGGGCCGATGCCTTACCTCATGGCCATAGCGGAGTTTGTCACCAAGCTGCACGCTATATGCGTTTATACTGGGGAGCTGGCCCACTACTCGTACCGCAAGGAGGCCACCGATGAGCAGATTCGCTTAGGGCACAAGGATGTTTATGAGCCGGTCTCGCGGCGAATTTTCCGGCAATGGCGGCTCAGAGAAGGGCGTTAGACTACTTTGAGCGGGTGTGGGCGGTGGTGCGGGCTGTGCCGCCTGGCCGGGTGACGACCTACAAGGCCATTGCTGCTTACCTCGGTAGTCCGCAAGGCGCCCGCTTAGTAGGCTATGCCATGAATGCCTCCCACACCGCCTACCCGCCTGTCCCGGCCCACCGCGTGGTGAATCACAAAGGCTACCTCACCGGCAAGTTTCATTTCCCTACCCCTACCACGATGCAGGCCCGCTTGGAAGCCGAAGGCATCCGCATAGACAATGACCAGGTGCAGGACTTTGAGAAGGTTTTCTGGGATCCTGCCCAGCACCTACCCCTCCCCGAGGTGTTCCTTGCAGAGGGGGGCTCAGAGGGAGGTTAGGCTATTTTCCAGCCATACCCCTTGCGGGAAGGGGCGTGCGTTTTTTGCCTTGCGCTTAGGATTACGGATAAAACAGGGCGCTGACAGACTCGTGTTGGTGGATGCTGCGCAGTGCCTGGGCAAAGATAGGAGCTACTGACAGGACCCGGATCTTGGGGTGTGCCTGCCGCAGGGGGAGGGTATCGGTAACGATGAGCTCTTCTATGGGGGAGTTGGCGATGCGTTCATAAGCGGGGCCCGAGAGGACGGGGTGGGTGACGCAAGCGCGGATGGACAGGGCGCCTTCTTGCTGCAGGAGCTCGGCGGCTTTGACGAGGGTGCCAGCGGTGTCCACCAGGTCGTCCACAATGAGGGCATGTTTGCCCCGTACATCGCCGATGAGCCGCATAGAATGGACGGCGTTAGCCTGAGCCCGGTATTTGTCCACGAGGGCCAGTTCGCCGTGGAGGTAGCGGGCGTACTTGCGGGCACGGGAGGCCCCACCTGCATCCGGCGAAACAATCACCAGCGGGTCCAGCTTTAGCGACTGAATGTACGGGATATGCACGACAGAGGCTTCCAGGTTGTCTAAGGGGATGTTGAAGAAGCCCTGAATCTGCCCGGCATGGAGGTCCATTGTCACCACCCGCGAAGCCCCAGCACTTTCTAAGAGAGTAGCGATCAATTTGGCGCCGATAGAGACACGGCCTTCCTCTTTGCGGTCTTGACGCGCATAGCCGTAGTAGGGGATGACGGCGGTGATTTCTGCGGCGGAAGCCCGCCGGGCCGCATCAATCAAAAGAAGAAGCTCTAAAAGGTTTTCTGCCGGTGCCTGGGTAGATTGAATAAGGCATACATGCGCGCCGCGAATGGATTCTTCATATTTCGGGAGAATCTCCCCATCGGCGAAACGTTGTATCTGAAGGGCGCCCAGCCCCTGTTCGTATGCCGCCGCTATCTTTTCCGCTAAGGAGCGGGACGCAGAACCTGCAAAAAGTTTTAGCGGCGCACCACTATTCACGGAAGTTGCCCGGGGAGGATTCGAACCCCCACACGCAGACCCAAAATCTGCTGTCCTACCGTTAGACGACCGGGCAGGATTGGATTGGCACAAAGGTACGACAATTTTCGCTATGTCAAGGGGGGAGGTAACGCACTTCGGGCGTGAGCGCGATGCCCCAGGTTTGCGCCACGAGCTGCTGGACATAACGGGCGAGGGCTTCTACTTCATCTGGGGTAGCCTCCCCCGTATTTTCCAGTACGAGGGCGTGGAGGGGACTCACGCGGGCTTTCCCTATCTGGAAGCCTTTGAGGCCAGCTTTCTCAATCAGCCAGGCGGCGGGAACCTTATACTGGCCTGGGGCTACCTGCCGGATGGGGGCCTCAGGTGCTTTTTCTCGCAGACGTCGTGCCTCCTCCTCAGGAAGGATGGGATTCTTGAAGAAGCTCCCAGCGCTCCCTTTTGGGGAGAGTTTACGCATTCGGATGGCCCGTACGGCCTGATACACCTGCCACGGGTCATTAGTGCCCCTTTCTCCGAAGACCCGCTCCAGGTCCGGATAGGTCAAAACCGGCCGAAATCGCCGCCAGAGACGCAAGCGCACCCGCGTAATCAAAAACCGGTCCTGCCATTCGGGCGTCTGAAAGATACT
>JAPYWM010000220.1 GCA_028276345.1 Sphingobacterium sp. | reverse complement strand
GGAAGAGACCTGGAGTGCCGATACTACCCAGTGAAGGGCTGCGGAGCCGCCGCACACCCCACTGGACTTTCCGATTCTATTACCGCAGGGGCGAGCCGGCCTCGGCCGCGAAGCGCTTGTAGAGAACTTTATCTATCCAGCCAGGGGCCAGGTAGTTCAGCCAACGCACGAGACGGCCCTCCCGCGTGAGAACCAGATACTTCTGGCCGCGGTGCATAGCTCGATAAATGGCCTTAGCTACGGCCTCCGCCGACATAAGCTGGTCTTCATTTAAGGGACTCTCAGCCTGGAAAGCCCCCGAGGCCGTGAGCGCTTTCTGCCGAATTTCGCTTTTCGTGAAGCCCGGCGCCGCAATAAGCACCTTGACACCGGCCGGTAGCAATTCCACCCGTAGAGACTCTAAAAACCCATTCAGCGCGAACTTAGATGCGCTATACGCGCTCCGCGCAGGCAGGCCCCGAAACCCCGCAATCGACGACACCCCCACAATCCAGCCTTGATTGGCTTTGACCAGGGGCAGAGCGGCCCGGACAGTTCGCACAGCTCCCCAGAAATTCACCTCCATCACCTGGCGTAGCACCTCCTCCTGAGCCTCCTCTAGCAAGGCCCGCATGGAGATGCCGGCGTTAGCAATAACGGCATGCAGGGTGCCAAAGTGTTTCACGGCGGCTTCGACAGCGGCCACACAGTCGGCTACCTGCGTCACATCGCCTACCACCGGCAAAACCTGCTGAGGATAGCGCGCAGAGAGGACCCTCAGCCGCTCCGCTCGACGCGCGAAGGCTACCACCCCCCACCCCGCCTGCACAAACTGGTGCGTTAGCGCCTCTCCAATCCCTGACGACGCCCCCGTTATCCACACCACCTTCATACCCCACCTGTCCCACCCTCCTCCTTGTACTTGGAGGGACACTTCATGAGAATCTTCTCCGCCTCAAAAACCGTATCGCGCATGCTCCCAATCAAGACCACCTTGTGCGCAGTAGCAAAGCCAACCGGCTCCGGGTCTGGATACCGCACCCAGCACACATAGCCTGTTGAATCCGCCGCCCGAAACCAAAAAGCATCCGCCACCGCATCATAACGCGCCTGCTCCCGCTCCACCCATTCCGCCACGACGTGATAGGTTTTGCCTGGATTAGCCCGAGCGGTGCGAAAGTCCGCATACACGGATAAATCCTGCCCCACACTGAGAAGCAAAAAGGCTATTAGCACACCCGCTACACCAGCTCCCACGAGGAGTCGCATGCCCAAAGAAACATAAAACGCCCCAATCCAGCGTTTCCACAGAGGGGTTTGTTACCTTTGGCGGGTGAAGTATCGGGTAGTAGCCATAGGGGAAGCGCCTGCTCCCACCTGGGTAAAAGACCGTCTCCCCACCCTACCACAAAAGCCGGAGCCGCGCACGGTTTATCTTCTCATGCGGCCTCCGGAAAAAAACTTCCCCGCTCTCGCGTACGACCCGTCAAAAGCCCCCGAACACCCGGCTTTTTATTACAATCCCACCACCCTTTCCACAGCGCAGATAGAGCTGGCCCACCTACGCTATCGGCATAAGAAAATGCACCGTTCTCGGATGCGCTCGCAGGCATTGGATGAGGCGGCTATCTATTACTTGCTTTTCGACGAAGCAGGATATGTGCGGGATTTCAATGTTACCATAGCCAAAGCTGCCAAAAAGTACTTAGGCAAAGTCGTCTATCGGGGCATGCACTACCGGGAGCTCGTTCCTCCGGAAAATCTAACTGATTTTGAGGCGGACTTCGAAATGGCGCTGGCCGGGGAAAGCATTCGTGTAACCCGTCGTGTTCAGGGCCGAACGATAGATATCGTGATGGCCCCGCTTGCGCAAGGGGGGCGGCGCTCGGTGGCCTATCTGGCGATAGATATTACGGTACATCACCAGCTATTAGAGACCTTTGCCATGCAGCGGGAGATCACAGAAGTGGTGGCTGATAACCTCTCGGAGGGCATTCTGACCTTTCACCAAGAGCGGGGACTCACTTTTGCCAATACACTCGCCGAGGCCATCCTCGGTCCGGCGATCACCAATACAGCCCTCCTGAGCCACCTTATCACGCACCCCCAGGGTTATCTATCGCTGCGAGACCGCCTCCTCCACTGGGAAACCCGCCCCCTCCCTGAGAACGACCTCTACCTCATCCTTTTGCGGGATATTACGCGACTCTACAATTACGAGCAGGAGAACCAGGTTTTGCGGCAGGCGTGGGAGATAGGGCCTACGGGCATTGCGATTCTCGCCGAGCAGGCTGGGGAGCTTTCTGCCCTCTACATGAATGCGCCCCTTCGGGAATGGTTTCCAGCTTCTTCTTCTGACCTCTGGAAGGTGATGCAAAATCATCTTTCGCAGGAGGAGCGGCGACGGCTGGCCCAGGCCCTCGCCCATCGTGAGAAAGGGGAGTTTCAGCTGACGAGTGCTTACACTCGGTATGGCTGGTCTCGCCTGCGCATGTACCTATATCCCTTTTCGCTGGCGCCGCTGGAGGTCTATCCGCCGCAGAGCATGCCGCCCGTATGGTCAGGACAGCTGTGGATAGTGAT
>JAPYWM010000219.1 GCA_028276345.1 Sphingobacterium sp. | reverse complement strand
GGAATCGCCGGAAGGAGCTTCGGTAGGGGGAGCTTGGGGGCTTTCGCCGGAAGGGGGGAGGGTATCTACCGATGAAGGGACGGGCTGGCGAGAACCAGCTGCTGCAGCGGGCGTAGGCCCTTTGGGGGTGGTGGGGGTGTCTACGGGCAGGGTCAGGGGGAGGTTGGGATTTTTCCGGATAGCCAGAAGGAGATTGCTGGTGCCCGGCACGAGGTGGTATCCGATCCCAAATGGCAGCGGCTTCACCGACTGGCTCCGATAGGCCTGATAGAGGTTCTGCTGAAACTTATTCCTAAAAAGCGGAATAGGCCCATTATAGACGCCGTAAAGTTGTACCTTCCAACTTGTAGAGTCAAAGAAACGATAGGGGATACCACTGTCTTCTTGAAGGATAGCCACACTTTGGGTGAGAATGAGTGAACGTATCTGGCTAAAGTCCTGCCCATGCATAAGGTAAGAGGCGGCTTTGATGAAAGTAACGCAGGGTTGGATGGTCTGGAGGAAAGGTAGGATGCCGGTTTGTTTTTTCAAACCGTCATTTGCGGCGTTGAAGCTGACATAGATCACTTCCTGAGGCGTCTGGTCGGGCTTTCCAATCAGGAATCGCAGGCCTGTTACGAGGGTGTCCCATGGGGACTGGCCGGGCTTTCGAGTTTTTTGCGGAATGGTGTCTATTTTCCCTTCTGAGGTCAAGTAGATATGGTTTACCTCGTAGATATCGTATCCGCTTCTTGCAAAGAAAGCTAAAAATACAGGCAGAAGACCACGCACTTTGCCTTTGATGAGGAATTGCTGCATTTCTTTGGTTTTGAAGAAGCTCAGGCGCAGGAGGTCTGCCATAGCGGCGTAGGGTCCCCAGAGGTTGTTGGCGATGTCTTGTGGGGAGAGGAGGCGCACGTAGGCGGGGTCGCCTTCTTGCTCTAAGCCGAAGAAGACGTAGCGCTGGCCGTTAGGATAGAGGGCATAGATGCTGGGCCAGTCTGCGCCGCTAAAGGGGTAGAAGACGAAGCCTTTCCAGTGGTGGTAGGGGCCGAGTTCGGTCTGGGCCCATTGGCGCAGGGGCGTGAAAAGCTTTTTATCGCTGGTGGTCCAGAGGTAGTCCATGCGTCTCGCATGGGATTGCCAGGCGGTGTCGGTAATGGCGGAGCGCCAATAGAGGGTATCTCGCGGCGGAAGGCCCCCGATCACCCGCGCCAAATCCGACCAGTAGGGGTGAAATACGCGCGGCGGTTTTGTGTCTTTTTGTACCGTGTCAGATGCAGGAGGCGTTTGGGCAGGGATTTTCGGCGACTGGCTCTGACAGGAAAGGAGCCCAACCAAGAGAAAGCTTATCCACAAAGGGAGCCTAAGGACGAAACGCAGCACGCGCAAAAGTACAAATGCCCCTGCATCCTACCCGAGCGTAGGCAGACAAGGGTGAGATTTGCCTGCAATTGTCTAATATTGCCCTATGCGCTGGGGAGTCATCTTGGCATTAGCCTCGTTGTGGGCTCAAAGTACCGATTTAGAGGTCCTGTGGCAGGAGCGGGATAATCCCGAAAAAGCCAAAGCTGCCATTGAGATTTTGGAAAAAGACTTAGCCCAGAATCCCCATCAGCCCGATAAAGTCGTGCGCCTGAGCCGGCTTTACTACCTTTTGGGCGAAAGTCTCCCCGCGAAAGGCTCCGGGAGCGAGCAGAAACTCTCCTATTACGATAAAGCCTTTCAGGTATGCCGGGCTGAGCTTATCTACCAGCTCAAACTTCCTGCGGATGCCTCTGATGAAGCCATTGTAAAGGCGGTTACCCGAGAGCAGATGCCACTCCTATACTGGGCGGCGGCGGGGCTGGCCCGCTGGGGGAAATACGCCCCCTTCGCTAAAAAAGTCGCCGCCCGTTCTAAAATCCGCCTGTACTGGGACCGCGTTCAGGAAATTGACCCTATGTACTTTTATGGGGGGGCCTATCGCTTCTTTGGCGGGTATTATGCTTTAGTTCCTCCCATCACGGGTGAACAGGATGTCAATAAATCCCGGGAAATGTTTGAAAAGGCTGTAGCCGCAGCACCACATTACCTTGAGACGAAAGTTTTGTATGCGGAGGCTTATGCGGCGCACAACAAGGTGCGGGATCGGGACCTTTTCCGGCGCCTTTTGCAGGAGGTGATTAACTCTGATGCTGGGAATGATCCAGACTACGCTGCGGAAAACCGCCTTGCGCAGAAAAAAGCTCGGGCTTTGCTGGCACAGGAAAATGAACTATTTGAGGAGTAGGCTATGCGCTGGGCGATAGGCGGACTTTTGCTGGCTTTTTTAGGGGCTCAGGTGAAGCTGCGGGTGGGTTCTACGGTGCCCACAGATAGTCCCTGGGAAGAGGCCCTGGATACCTATATTAAGGAGGTTCACCGGCGCGTGGGCCCGGATAAGGTCGTCTTTAAGAAGTACTTGGGGGGACAGTTAGGGGGTGAACTGGAGATGGCGCGCAGCCTCCGCATGGGGACGCTGGATATAGGGGTGCTGTCGCTGGCGAGCCTGGCTGAGGGACTTGGCATGCCCGAGCTACAGGTGCTTGAAATGCCTTTTCTCTTTGAATCCAACG
>JAPYWM010000218.1 GCA_028276345.1 Sphingobacterium sp. | reverse complement strand
GCAACTACTCTTCCTGGCTCCGGCAGAAAGAGACGCAGCTTCGGGAAAAGAACGCTTCGCCGGAGCGGACCCAGGCCTTGAAGCGGGAGTTGGAGTGGATTCAGATGACGCCCCGGGATCGGGAAGCCCAACGCAAAGCCCGTCTATCCACTTACGAGCGCCATGCACGAGAAGACCAGGAGATATTTATTGCGCCGGGCCCCCCCCTCGGCGAATGGGCCCTCCAGGTAGAAGACCTCACCCTTCGTTTCGGTGACCGAACGCTCTTTGAGAATCTCACCTTTGCTGTGCCGCGTGGCGCCATCGTAGGCATCGTCGGCCCTAACGGCACTGGAAAAACCTCCCTCTTTCGGCTCATTATGCAGGAAGCCACCCCCACTTCGGGCCAGATCAGGATTTCCCCCACCGCTGTCATCGCCTACGTAGACCAGGAGCATCGCGAGCTGAATCCTAACTACAAACTCCTTCAGCAAATATCGGGCGGCCAGGAGCAGATCAAAATCGGCGATCGGCTCCTGAATGTGCGTGCCTACTTGGCTCGCTTTGGCTTCACGGGGAGCGACCAGGAGAAGTACGTTCACCAGCTTTCTGGCGGGGAGAAGATGCGCCTACATTTAGCATATGCCTTCCAGAAAGGCGCTAATCTCCTCCTTTTGGACGAGCCCACGAACGACCTGGATGTCCACACGATTCGGGCTTTAGAAGAGGCGCTGGAAAACTTTACAGGCAGTTGCCTGATTATCTCACATGATCGGTGGTTTTTAGACCGTCTTGCGACGCATATTTTAGTCTTTGAGCCAGGAGAAGGGGTCTTTTTTGTAGAGGGCAGTTGGTCGGATTACGAGCAGACCTGGCGTCCGCGACTTGTGAAGCGCCCACCACCCAAGCATGTGTACCGCCGGCTGAGAGCAATAGGGTAGGGGGTAGTTTTCGGGTAGTTAACGGGTTGGGGTTGTACTGGGCATCAGGAGATGAAAGTAGGGCAGGGGTCGGCGTTTACGCATATCTGGTGGAACTACAGCGTACGCCGAGCGCACCGAGGAGGGCGAGGGGAGCACGGTATGGGAGGGTAGGTGGGTAAAGATGCTTAAGCAGATGGGGGAGGAGTTTGCAGCAAGGGGCGGCGGCTGGCCCGGACATCCTCTTCGGCTCTCGGTTCCTTTTCCTGGGAGGCGCTGATAGGCTACTTTTCGTGGCTATTTGTGGGGCTTGTGCGCATCCTTTTATCGTGCCAGGGCTCCCAGTGCCTCCCGGGCTATCCGGGCATAGAGGCTGTTTGGCACCTCGCGCAGGAGCCGCTCGTAGAAGCGAGCTGCTTCTGCCTCGCTTTTGGAAAGGCGGGCCAAGCCGTAAAGGGCGTCATCCCGATAGAGACTTTCGGTATCCGGGTAATCCACCAGCAGTTGGAGGTAGGTACGCGCTTTTAGGGTGTCGCCCTGAGCCAGGGCGATGCGGGACTGCAACCAAAGCACGTCATCCGTAACAGGATGGCCTTTCCATTGGGTTTCCAGGGTGTCGCATAGCCGTTTGGCCAGAGTGAGATTCCCTTGGCGCTCGGCTAAGAGGGCTCGGGCTAAAAGCGAAAGCGGCGTGAGAAGGGTATCCGGCTTGAGGTTGTCAATGATGAGCCAATAAAGCTCTATCGCGTCGTTGCTAAGCTCATCCTGCGTATTGTTCTTTAGCAGGCGAAGGCGGGCCTTAGCCAGCTCAAACTCCCCCTGGAAGAAGGCCAGTTCGGCTAACTTGAAGTAAGCTGTGGAAAGGTAGCTCGATTCAGGCAGGCGAGACTCTACTTCCAAGAGATACAGCCGCGCCTGGACGGGATCGCCCATATATAGGGCTGCATCGGATAGGAGGAAGTACTTCTGCGCTAAAAGGCCTGTCGTAGGGGGTTCTAAAGTGTCGAGGAGGGGAGGAACTGCCTGGGCTTGTCCTGTTCGCAGCAGCCACCGCGCTTTCTCTATGAGGAGGGTAGGGCGGGGGCCCTGAGCTGTCAGGAGGCTATCTATGCGTGCCAGGGCTTTTTGGGGGTTCTCTAAGAGGCTTTCTACGTTCAAGTAATGGGGGATGGTTTTTTCGGTGGCGGGGCAGGTGGGGTAAGTGCGGAGGAGCTCTTGATAGGCCTGCTGGGCAGTGGGGAGGGCGCCGGCGATCTCTGCTGCCAGACCCACCTCATAGAGGATTTCGCACTGGCCGGTTTGCCGGGCTACGGCCCGGGCATACCGCAAAGCCTCTGTGTAATCTTCTGCCAGGAGGTAAAATCGTGTCAGGAGCACCTGGTACTCCAGCGGCGGGGTCGTACCCTGGTAGAGGCGGAGCAGGGGGATCTCTAAGCTATCCAGGGAAACCCCCTCCTGCTTGTGGTAGCGACGAGCCACCGAGAGCAAGCTATCTGAGGAGAGGCGTCCGCCCAGCCACAGGTGCAGCCACTCTATCCAGGCCTGGGGGTAGAGACGTTCGGCTTCCAGGGAGGGAATGAGGGCGTCTGCATAGGCAAAGAGGCTTCCGGAGCGCCGGCGTGCCTCGTATAAAAAGCGCCGCTCCCACGCAAAAGCGCCCCAAACTCGCCCCGCCACTTCTGCAAGGTCTTCATACAAATGCGCATCAGCCTGCGGTATTT
>JAPYWM010000018.1 GCA_028276345.1 Sphingobacterium sp. | reverse complement strand
GGCTATCAAACCCGAATATCTCTCCATGGTCGGATAGGAGCACTTCCAGACGCGTTTTCTGGAGGGCTTTTTGGTACCAGGTGAGGACCTCAGGCGTAAAGGTCTCCGAGCCAAAGACCTGGGTGTATATGAGGTTGGCCAGAGAGGCGGGTGGCAGGAGGCGCAGGAGGCGAGGCAGGAGCGCCTGCTGCATACGTTCTAAGGCAGTCACGGGCTTGTAGGCGAAGGTGCATCCCAGGATGAGCCCCGCTGTAAGCTGAGGGTACCGCCGGGCAAAAAGCTGCGCTACCGCCCCACCCATCGAGTACCCCAGCACCCAAACCGGCTCCGAAGTATAATGGGTTACCAGCTCCGCCAAGTCTTCTACCCGCTGCACAAACGTGTACGGCCCTGGCCAGTTCCACGCATCCCCATACCCCCTGAGATCGGGGATCAGCAGCCGGTAATGCCGCAAAAACCCTTCCTCCACCGCCATGAACATCCCCCCATCTACCATATACCCGTGCACAAGAAGCAAATAGGGGCCACTTTGCCCCAGGTGTCGGTGCGGCAGAAGCATCACCTTTTAGGATACAAAACAGATATCACCATGCTCAGCGTAAGTACCCCCAAAATGAACGCCAGCGAGTACCATGTCGGAATCACCAGACCGATAAGGTCCTGAAACATTTTCAGGCCAATCCCGATGAGGATGAGCGAGATGCCCAGTTCTATAGCCCAGAAGCGCCGGACGCCCACCGACAGAAGGAAAAACAGCGAGCGCAGTCCCATCACGGCAAAGATATTGGAGCTGAAAAGCACCTCTTCATCCTGCGTAATCGCAAACGCCGCCGGAATGGAATCCACCGCAAAAAGTAAGTCCGTAAACTCCACCAGCACCAGCGCCAGCATGAGAGGTGTAAAGTACTTTTTCCCCGCAATACGAAGGACGAAACGCCCGCCCCGCATTTCCGTGGTGAAGCGGAGCCGTCGGGTCAGAAACCGCAAAAGCCAATTTTGGCTGAGGTCGGCAGGCCCCTGGTCTCGGTCAAAAAGTGCTCGAATGCCGGCATATACGAGAAAAGCACCAAAGATGTATAGCACAAAGTGATAACTTCTCACCAACAAGACCCCAGCAAAGATGAAAATACCCCGCATCACTACGGCGCCCAGCACCCCCCAGAAAAGTACGCGATGATGGTAGGACGGCGGAATAGAAAAATACCGCAGAATCAGCATGATGACGAAGACATTATCCAGGGAAAGGGCGTATTCCATGGTATAGGCAGAGTAGTACTCTATGGCCGCCTCGGTGCCCTTCTCATACAGGATAAACCCCCCAAAGCTCACCGCAATCAGGATAATCAGCACCGATTGCCACAGGGCCTCCCGAAAGGAGAGCGCGCGAGGTTTCTTGTGCAAAATGCCCAGGTCTAAAAGAAGATAGGCTATCGTAATAGCAGCAAAGCCGAGCAGAACGGGATGATTCATAGGGCTTTCCGCCATTTAGCCAGCAGATAAAGGCTCCCGGTCAGAATGATTCCAATGAACCAGCCAGCGAAAACATCCGTAGGATAATGCACACCTAAGTAGAGCCGGGTATAACTATGCAGGAGGGCCCATCCCACTGCTATATAGGTGATGAAACGCTGCCGAAGGGCTATCGCAACCGAAAAAGCGATGGCGGCGCTATTGGCTGCGTGATTAGAGGGGAAGCCGTAAGTTCCCCCCGCATAGCCCCGCACTAAATGAAGGGCTGGCCTAAGCGCCTCCTCGTGCGAGGGCCGCCGCCGCTCCACCAGCGGCTTAAGCACCCTTCCGCAAACGAAATCCGTTAATCCCACCGCTAACAAAGTAAATACACTCCACCGAACAGCCGCCCGTCCGTACTTTCGGTACAAAAGGTAACCCCACCAGAGAAATAGCGGCAGCCAAACCCAGGTCTTCGTAGCGTAATACATCAAGGTGTCCCAGGGCTCTTGCCCGGCTAAGTGAAGCCTCAGGAGGAGTGCCCGGTCCCACGCGTCAATCGCGTCCCTCATGACAGATAGGCTCTGAGCGCGGCGGCAAGGCGATCCGTCTCCGCCTCTATGTAAAAGCTCCCAGATAGGGGATCCGGCGTGGTAAAGAGATGGGCCACCTCGTACCGTAAAATGTGGCTGATGTTTCGGCTCCACCGCTCCGCATGCGGCTCTTCCCGGTCAATGGCAGGAATGTAGATGTACGACGCGCCTCCCAAAATCCCACTTAACGCGTAGGTCGTGAGCCGGATGAGATTTTCTTCCTTACCCGCACCTGGGAGGTTTGGCGAAATCTCTAATAGATGCGCCGCGGGCTGCACCCAAAATTGCACATTAGGCAGCCCATTTTCCTGCAGAGCTTTTCGAAGGGAGCGCAAGAGCAAAATGCTATGAAAGAACCGCTCGTCTAATATGAGGCTAATATGCAGGGGCTGGACGGGCGGTAAAGCCCGGAGGCTTTCTGCGCCCTCCCAGGTTAGCTCTGGTGTGAGGCGTAGGGGGAGGGCCCACACGGCAGTCCCCATGACCATAGACGGCCCCTCTTCTGCTGGCACTTGGTGAAAAATCTCTACTTCTGGGCCTGGCCTTCCTGCGGGTAAAGCGGCCCCAGCGGGAATAAACCAGGTGCGGGGGGGCGGTTGCGGCACAGGCTCCGTATACCGCCAAACCCCTACTTCGTCGGGGACGTACAGGTCAGATACGAGCGTCCATCCTGTTTCCTGCCAGAGCGGTGCTCGAGTTTCCCAACCTTCTACATCATCCCGCATGTAGAAAGGGCGTGGTCGCCCCTCTGGCAGGCTTCCTATCTCCTTTTCAATGAGCTTTTCCCAGCGGCGTCGGTCGCCCGGTGGAAAGTCTTCAAACCGAAACACGACTCAAAAGTAAGTAGCTTTGCGCCGTGCAGCCCTGGGTACGGGAGCTTGAACGGCGGTTTCTTTTGCAGGACGCTACGGCCCTGCCCGAAGACCCCCGGACGCTGGGGCGGGCCTATTTAGGGATTGACCCTACGGCAGACTCCCTGCACATCGGACATTTGGCGCCCATTCAGCTGCTCTACCACTTAGCAAGGTGGGGGGTAGAACCCATTATCGTGATTGGAGGGGCCACAGCCCGCATCGGCGATCCCTCGGGTAAATCCACCGAACGCCCCCTGCTCCCCCCCGAAGTCGTAGAGGCCAACGCCCACGCTCTCCTGAGTCAGGTACAAAAGCTGCTTCCTTTCCCCATCCACATCCGAAATAACTACGAGTGGCTGGGGTCGTACCTGCTCATAGACTTTCTCCGGGAGGTTGGCAAACACCTCACTGTTTCGTATCTTCTCTCGAAAGAAAGCATGCAGCGGCGGGCTGAGACAGGCCTTTCTTTCACGGAGTTTAGCTATCCGCTCTTACAAGCGTACGACTTCTGGTATTTATACGAACGCGAAGGGTGTCGGCTCCAAGTGGGCGGTTCAGACCAGTGGGGCAATATCACCGCCGGGATAGAGCTTATCCAGAAAAAGAGCGGAGGCGAGGCGCACGGCCTCACCTGTCCCCTGCTTACCAAAGCGGACGGCACCAAGTTTGGCAAGACCGAAAGCGGCAATGTCTGGTTAGATCCGAAGAAAACGTCCGCTTATGCGTTTTATCAGTTCTGGGTCAACCAGGCTGATGCCGACATGCCTAAGTTGCTGGGTGTCTTTAGCTGGAAGAGCCTGGAAGAGATAGAGGCCCTTCTGGCGGAGCATGCCTGCGCGCCAGAGAAGCGCTTAGCGCAGAAGGCCCTGGCGCTGGAAATGACGGCGCGCATTCACGGGTTGGAGGCAGCGCAGACGATTCAAGCGGTGTCGGAGGTGATCTTTGGCGGCGAGGCCCTGACGACCTTAGCGCAGGCCAGCTCAGAGACACTCCAGGCCGTTCTCAGCGAAATACCCCACTACGAAATCCCTGAAAGTGCCCTGGAAGAGCCGCTCGTGGAAGTTCTGGTACGGGTGGGCTTCCTGCCCTCTAAGAGCGAAGCACGTCGGCTGATTCAGCAGGGGGGCCTGGCGATCAATGGGAAGCCGGTACCGGCGGGAGAGGAGCGGCTCGCGGCGTATACGCTGGAAGGGAACTTGAAGCCCTATTATCTCCTTCGGCGGGGTAAGAAGCATGTGGCTTGGGTGATCGTGCGGCGTGCGGGATAAGAGGGGGCCTGGGATAATACCATTTGCAATCAAAAACCTTCTGAATGGAGAGAGGTTTTGGCGGCGGCCAGCCCTGCGGGCTGGCCGCCCGCCGAAGGCGGGCGGCGGCCCCACAAAATACCACCGACTCGCATTCAGAAACTCTTTGCATCGAGTCGGTATAAACTACCGAGGGCGCGGAGATTTTATGCGGCGGGAACTATCAAAGGCGCCGTACCCAAGGCGAATAGGGTTCCTCTACATGTACGTTACCAGCGGGATGTGTAGGACTTCCAGCACTGTCCGAACTGCCACCTCGTATGCGTAGCTCAGCGACAGGCGGAAACTCCGCACCGGTTCCTCTGCACGCAGGACGGAGAGCTTCTGGTAAAACTCGTTGTACCGCTGCGTCAGCTCATACCCGTAGTGGGCTATGAGGGCGGGGTTGTAGCTCAGGGCGGCAGCTTCCAGAAAAGCAGGCAGGCCGTAGAGGTGCCGCAGGAGAAGGGCTTCTTCTTTTTCGAGGGGGGGAACTTCGGTAGGGGGAGTAAGGCGGATGCCTTGGGTTTCGGCTTTTTCTCGCAGGCGGAGCGCTCGTACATAGCCGTATTGTAAAAACGGCCCGGTGAACCCTTTGAGGTCTATGGACTCGGCGGGGTCGAAGACGATGTTTTTCTTGGGTTCTACGCGGAGGAGGTAGAACCGGATGGCGGCTTGGCCGACGCCTTCGGCTGTTTCTTCGTGCTTGTCGGGGGGTATGCTTTCGTCTGTGAGGTCGAGGGCGCGCGCCCGCATTTCTTCCAGGAGGTCGTCGGCGTCCACGACGGTGCCTTCGCGGGTTTTCATGCGGCCGGTGGGGAGTTCTACCATGCCGTAGGAGAGGTGGTAGAGGGCATCGGCGTAGGGCCGTCCTAAGCGGCGCAGAAGGGCTATGAGCACCTGCATGTGGTGGTCTTGTTCATTAGCGATGACATAGATGGAGCGGGTCATGGCTGGGAAGTCGCGATAGCGCAGGTCGGCGGTGCCTAAATCCTGGGTGATGTAGACGGAGGTGCCATCGCGGCGCAAGAGCACTTTTCGGCCGAGGCCTTCGGCGGTGAGATCGGCCCATACGCTGCCATCCTCGCTCCGCGCAAAGAGCCCCCTAGAGAGCCCTTCCTCTACGAGGGCTTTGCCCAACGTGTAGGTTTCTGACTCGTAGTAGATTTTATCAAACTGCACGCCGAGCCGCTGAAACGTTTCGGCAAAGCCGTCATACACCCAGCTATTCATCGTTTCCCAAAGGTAGCGGACGTCGGGGTCGCCAGCTTCCCAACGTCGTAGAACCTCCTGAGCCTCTTGGAAGAGGGGGGCTTGAGTCATCGCTTCGGCTTCGGGGAGGCCCTGGGCCACCAGCGCCTCCACCTCGGCCTTGTAGGCTTTCTCAAAGGCCACGTAGCAGTCGCCTACGAAGTGGTCGCCTTTTTTCCCGGCGGCAGAGGGGGTCTGGGGCCGGAAGAAGCGCTGCCAGCCCACCATGGACTTGGCGATGTGGATGCCTCGGTCGTTGTAGAGGTTGACGCGCCGCACGGTGGCGCCCGCTCGCTCCCAGAGGGCACTCACCGATTGGCCCAAAGCGATATTGCGCAGGTGGCCCAAGTGCAGGGGCTTATTCGTATTGGGCGAAGGATATTCAAACACCGCAAACTGCCCTTCCAGCACCCGAATATGCGTATAGCCTGCGGAGGGCTGGGTCTGCACAGCCGAGAGGAACGCCCGCCAGAAGTCCGGTGAAAGACGCACGTTGAGGAAGCCCTTCACCAGCTCGTAATGGGCAATGTCGCCTTCAAGGGGGGAGAGGATGGCTTTCAGGAGGGCGTCGGTATCACCCTTGAAGCGGCGTAAGAAGGGGAAGACGTTGATAGTCAGGTCTTCAGGGCGGTCGGGCGGTGATAGCGTCACCCGGGGTAGTGGCGAAAGGCCGGCCGCTTCCCACGCTTGGGCCCAGGCTGAAAGCTTCGTATGCCAGAAAGGCATGGGGCAAAGTTAGCCTAACTTTGGAGGGTGCTCTGGGAGTATGACTTGCCGCCCGAACGGATTGCCGAGTGGCCGGTAGAACCCCGCCACAACGCCCGCCTGCTTATTTACCAGCCGGCTAGGACCCTCCACGAGGATATCTTCCTCAACCTCGACCGACATCTACCAGAAAACACCCTGCTACTTTACAACGACAGTCAGGTGGTTTTTGCGCGGCTGCGGCAGGGGCGGCGGGAGGTGCTTTTGACGGAGCCAGTAGCGGGGGGATGGCACCTGCCCAGCGGGCAAATCTGGCAGGGACTGTATCGGCCGGGGCGCTTCTGGCGAAAGGGCGGCACCCTCACGTGGGAGAAGCCCCCCGTCCGCCTCACCATCCAGGCTGCTGCGCATCCAGAGTTATCTCTTGCCTTTCGGCTGGAGTGGGAACCCGCCGCGTGGCCGCTCGTGCAGGTTCTCAACGAAGTGGGCGAAGTGCCTCTCCCGCCCTACATTCGCCGCGCCGCGTCAGAGGCGGACAAGACCCGCTACCAGACGGTGTATGCCCACACGCCGGGGTCGATCGCGGCGCCCACGGCCGGCTTGCATTTTACGGAGGCTGTCTTTGCCCGGCTAACCGAAAAAGGCATTCGGCGCCTTCCTATCACGCTGCATGTGGGGGCGGGCACCTTTCTACCCCTGCGCAGTGAAAACCCCTTCGCGCACGAGATGCACGCCGAAACCTTCTCTGTGCGCGCGGAGACACTTACCGCCTTGCGCACCCATACAGGCCCGATCGTGTGTGTAGGCACGACGACCTGTCGCACGGTGGAGTCTCTCTACTGGCTGGGGGCTTACCGGCTTTGGCAAGGGGCTTTTCCGACGGAAGTGCCGCCCTTCTGCTGGCGAGAGCTGGAAGCGCCGCCGCCCCTTACGGACGCCCTCGACGCCCTCGGTAGCGACCCTATTCATAGCCGTACCCGGCTCTATATCCTGCCGGGCTACCCCTTCGCGCTCACCCAGGGCCTCATCACCAACTTCCACCAGCCCCGGAGCACCCTCATCGGCCTCGTGCAGGCCTTCATCGGCGAGGAGGCGATCCGAGCGGTTTATACGTACGCGCTCGAGCATGGCTTCCGGTTTCTCAGCTACGGCGATACCTCGCTCCTCTGGCGAAAGGCCTTTTAGCGGCATGTGTTACGAACCTACTACCTGGCGCATCGTGGAGGCACGCCTCGCCTTAGAGGAGGGGTGGGTAGAAGGGGATCTCTGGGTGAAAGATGGCCGGATCGCTGCCATTGGGCGCCTCCCCGATAAGGCTTACGGTCCGCTCTACCGGGCAAAGGGCGCCTACCTCCTGCCAGGTCTGATTGATACGCATGTGCACTTTCGGGAGCCGGGCTTCCCAGAGAAGGGCACCTTTTACACGGAGAGTCGGGCGGCCCTGGCCAGCGGCGTCACGACCGTCTTTGACATGCCTAATACCCATCCGCCCACGACCACCCGCCAGGCCCTCCTCGAAAAAAAAGCCCGCCTTACCCACCGCGCCTGGACCAACTTCGCCCTGTATTTTGGTGCTACGCCGCATAATCTCAGCGAGATCACGCAGCTCTCGCCTCGGGAGGTGCCCGGCGTCAAGGTCTTCTTAGCTTCATCCACAGGGGACTTGCTCGTAACAGAGGAGCACGTGGTAGAAGCCCTCTTTGCGCAGTCGCCGGTGCGGTTGGTGTTTCATAGCGAGTCGGAGCAGCTTATTCAGCTGGCTGCGCAGGCCTACCAGGGCAAGGACTGGGATACCGTGCCGGACCTGCATACCCGTATCCGCCCCACCGAAGCCTGTATAGAAAGCACCCGCTGGCTTCTTTCTCTTGCTACGGCGTACGAGACACCTATCCACCTACTGCATATTACGACTGGGGAGGAAGTGCAGGCTCTCCGAGCGTTTTTCGACCGGGTGCCACAAGGAGCGTCCCCGCGTGTCTCTGCCGAAACCTGCCCCGTCTACCTCACGTGGAATGCCACCCACTTCCCCCGCTACAAGAACCTCCTCAAATGCAATCCTGCGCTCAAAAGCCCCGAAGACCAGGAAGCGCTGTGGGAGGGCATTCGGCAGGGGGTATTTGCCACGGTGGGCACGGACCATGCACCGCATACTTACGCAGAAAAGCACCTGCCCTACTGGCAGGCGCCGGCGGGGGTTCCTACACATCCGTATCTTCTGCCGTGGCTTCACACGCTGGGGAGGGCGCGGGAGGTGTCTCTGCGCCGGTGGGTGGAACTGCTGGCCTGGAATCCCGCCCGCCTATGGGGAATCCAGGAGCGGGGTTTCCTGCGGGAAGGCTACTGGGCCGACCTGGTGCTCTTTGACCCGACCGGCGAAACCCGTGTGCCCCTCCCGACAGAACCCCAAACGCTGGGGAAGTGCGGCTGGCATCCCCTTATGGGCGAAACGCTCCAAGGCCGCGTGCAGGCTACCTGGGTCAATGGTCACCTGAGCTATGACAGCGGATACTTTCTCGGCCAGCCGGCGGGCGAGCCCGTGGTCTTTGCGGGGTAAGCGGGTCTGGGTGGGGCTATTTGCCGCCTTCCTGGCTGCTTGCAGTCCACAGCGCCTCCTCCTACCCGGCGAGCACATCGTCTGGCGCGAACCCACCCTCGCCGGCCATATCCTCCCCGAAAAACCAACCCTCTATGTGCGCGCTAATAGCCGCCTTCTCGGCCTCCCCCTCTCACTCTGGCTTTACGGCGCCGGCGAAACCCTCCTGCGCGACTCTATCGCACGCCCCTTCTACCGCATCCCTAAGGTGCGCCGCTACTACTATCTCCTGGCCCGAACCCTCCACGACAAACTCGGCGAGCCCCCCGCCCTCCTCTCCGAAAGTGCCTTACGCCAGGACGTGGAACAGTTAGAGGCCCTATATGCCGAGTGGGGCTACTTTCAAGCGGCGATCCAGCCCCGCGTACGCCTGCGAAACCGGTATAAAGCCTTCGTTACGTACGGCATCCGACCAGGCCCCCGCTGGAACCTGGAAAAATTCTCTATTGAAGGCGGTGATAGCCTCATGCTCCAGATCGCGGACTCGCTGTTTCTGCTTTATGGCCCACGCGTGGGCCAGCCCTTCTCCCTCAAAAGTATTGACGCTTTTCGAGAAAAGCTCCACCAAACCCTGCTGGAAAACGGCTATTATGGCCTACCCCTGAGCCTCCTCATCCTGGAGATTGACACCACGGCGCAGGCGGTTCGGCAGCGCAGCCGCTCGGGTCTTCTGCAAAGGCTCTGGCTGGGCACCGGCGCCCTCAAAGGCCCCCCCTGCCAGGTCCGCCTCCTCCTGCCCGACAATTACCACCCTTACACCCTCAGCCAGGTCGAAGTGACCCTCCACACCCCCGACCGGGAGGCCACCATCGAGAGGTCCCTGGCTGGCCTCACCTTCCGTACAGAGCCCCGCGCCGCGATCATCCTGGATGAACGGGTGCTTCTACGGCGGATTTTCACCTTGCCGGGTGAACGTTACAACTACAAGGCTATCCAGACAAGTCAGCGCTTTATTCAGCTTTTACCCGCTGTGCAGTGGGTCTTACCATCTATTTTTCCGGATTCTGGGCAAAGGCTTCGGCTAAGGTATGAGGTGCTTTTGCGCCCCCCGCTGGAAGCAAGTCTCAGTGTGGAGGGCTTTCAATCCACGCAAGTGCTGACGGCCCTACCGCCTTTGCCGGGGGCCAGTATGCGGTTCAGTCTTTCCCACCTCTCTCTGCTGCGGCGGGGCTGGACTACCACCCTCAAAGCCCAGGGCTTCGTGAGCTACTTCCGCCGAACTGCCGACCTCCCCCCCGAACCCCTCTATAGCTTCCTCGGCGAGTTTGCCCTGACCTTCCCGCAGGGCACGCAACGTCTTTCCCGGGCCATGCCGACCCCTCTTCCGCAAACCCTCGTCCAGCGCAGCACGGCCCTGCGCTTCTCGTATCAGGACCTGCGACAGCCGGTTTTTTCCCGCCGTTTCCTCACGGTGGAAGTGCAGCGGGAGCGCCGCCTCCTCCTCTCTGACCGGCGAGCCGAAACCCACCTCCTCACGCCCTTCAGCCTCATCTTCGTCCAAAGCACCTTCTCCCCGGCCTTCGAAGCCGACATCCTTAGCCTCTCCCCCCTCGTCCGAAGCCTCATCCTGCGGGATTTCCTCCCGCGCCTCACCCAAATCTCCGCCTACCAGGTCGAAAGCACCCGAAACTATTTCGGCACCAGTAGTCGGGGATGGGGAGATTATTCGCGGCTTTATGTAGAAGTAGGGGGGCTAGGACCAGCGCTTCTGGATATCGGGCTGCGGCTCTTCCGGGCACGAAGCGATACGAGCTTTCGGGACGGAAGCCTCTGGGGCAAGTACCAGTTTGGTCTGTTTGGACGGGTGCTTCTGGAGGGGCGCCTCCGGTACGGCTTTACCCAAAGTCTACAATGGGTGGGGCGCGTGCGCATGGGGGTGGGCCGGGGCTTCTTCTATACGCGGTCGCTCCCGTTTGAAAACCGCTTTTTTCTGGGGGGGCCAAGCTCCATGCGGGGGTGGCAGTTCGGCAGCCTCGGCCCGGGCCGCTATCCCCTTCCCCCCAATCGCCTCCTTATCCCCGGCGGCGAAATCCTCACCGAACTGGGCACCGAACTGCGCTGGACCTTCTACCAGGGCCTCCAAATAGCCCCCTTCCTGGATGTGGGAAATGTGTGGTTCTGGAAGGCCAGCCTCTTCGAGGACCCCCGGGGCATTCTGTCTGCCCAGACGCTACGGCCGGCCATCGCAGGGGGCATTGGCCTGCGCTGGGACTTTTCCTTTCTGGTGATCCGCTTAGATGTCGGCCAGCAGGTCTATGATCCCGCTACGAACCGCTGGATAGGCTCAAACCTCCCCATCGGCGGCCTCGCCGCCCAATACCACATCGCCATCGGCTATCCCTTCTAAATGAGGCGCTTCCCTATCAGCATCCCGGCTTCTTAGGGGCAAACGCGCTGTTTGTATCTTTGACAGCGTGATTTCTACCTTGCTCCCCATACACGCAGAAGGCATTGTAGCCTTGTGCCGACATACCCCAATAAAGCCCCGGCATCGCATCGTTTGCGGGTTTTTGGCTGTGCTTTTTGTGCATGCCCAGGAGGAAGGGCGTATCCGGCAGAAGCAAGCGCTCGCCCCGCAGCCGGTGTATGTCTTTGGCCGGGTCATAGATGGGCGTAGCGGCGAGCCGCTACCAGGGGCGGTGATCCAGCTGGGATCGCAGGGCGCCGTCGCCGATGCCAAGGGCTTCTTCCGGGTAGCGTATACCCAAAGCGGAGATACGCTCTACGTACGCTATGTGGAGTATCGTCCGAAGGGGATCGTCCTCTCTCGTCCCGGCGAAGTAATGGTAGCCCTCGAGCCATTGGAGGCTCTTCAATCCCGATCAGGATGCCATGCCCTTATACCAGCGGGATGAATGGCGGTTTTACCTCACGATACGGTATCGGGTGTGGTAAAGGGGTAGCGCACTTCCGCTGATAATACCAATTCCGGGCAAAGGGTTTCTGAATGTAGGAGGGTAGAGTTATGTGTGGCTGCCGCTCTCTCCTCAGGCGGGCATGCCCACCTCCTCCGCACATCAAGAAGGCCTTTGAGAAGTGGTATAAGGTCACGAGGAGGGCCCTGAAGGGACACGGCACATGGGTGTACGATCCCCTTCACCCCGACCCTCTCCCCCCTTCTCAAGGGGGGAGAGAGTGTAGGGAGTGGGGGGATGTAATACCATTTGCAGTCAAAAACCTTCTGAATGGAGAGCGTGATATTTTGACCGCCTCTTCAGCGGGCGGCGGCCCCACAAAATCCCACCAGCTTGCATTTAGAAACCCTTTGCATTGAATTGGGTATTAGAGCGCCTCCAACTTCCTTATCCAATCGCCAAAGTGAGGACACGCCGCACATAGCTCCTCCCAAGGAACTTGCGCTAAAATCCCTACACCATCCGTAGTCTTTTTGAATCTCGGCCATATCCCCTTGATGCGAGCGGACGGATGAGAGGGCCCGTAGGGGCGGGTCCCCTGGATGCGGGTTTCGTGAATCCGGGTTTTGTAGGGGCGGGTTTCGTAGGGACGGGTTTTATAGGGGCGGGTCCCGTAGGGGCGGGGTCTGAACCCGCCCCTACGGGGGGTGGGACGTGATAATGATGGTACCATGCACACGGTTCGGCATGACCACGAACGCATCCCATATCCCATTCGGCACATGGTTAGGTAGGTCCTGCCAGGTCCATGCCACGATAGGACCTGCCTCATTCAG
>JAPYWM010000217.1 GCA_028276345.1 Sphingobacterium sp. | reverse complement strand
AAGCCTTCTGGGCCCTGCACTTTGGGAATAAAGAGGAGGCGGAAGCAGCCTTGCAAAAAGCCAGCGAGCTCCCGTATCATTCTCCAGAAGTGCTCTATTACCGGGCGCTCTTTCTGGCTCGCCTGGGGAAAACCGATGAAGCCCGCGCCCTCTTAGAAAAGTGCCTGCAAGAGGACCCATCCCTTCGCCCGGAGATGTATCAGGAGCCTATCCTTCAAGCCCTATTAGCTGAAAAGTCTTAAGGTTCGCTCCCGATATATCCGCTGAAGCACCCCTATCCCCCACCCCACTGCCAGCCAAGACGAGCCGCCGTAACTGATGAAGGGAAGTGGTATGCCGATGACTGGCAATAGCCCTAAGATCATGCCCAGGTTGATTAGAAAGTGCATAGCGAGGATACCCGTGAGCGCGTAGCCGAGAATCAGACCGAAGGTGCTCTGGGATTTTTCAGCGGTGATAGATAGTGTCCAGAGTAGGGCCACAAAGAGACCGATGACGAGGGTGCTGCCCGCCCAGCCCCACTCTTCGGCGATCCCACAAAAGGCGAAGTCGGTATGGCGCTGGGGAATAAAGTCTAACTTGCTTTGGAGGCCCTGGCCGTAGCCGCGTCCCCAAAGCCCCCCCGCCTCAATGGCGATACGTACCTGGATGACGTTCCAGCCGGCGCCACGGGGGTCTTTATAGGGGTCGAGGAGCACCTCTAT
The DNA here is from genome assembly GCA_028276345.1 of Sphingobacterium sp. GTDB lineage: Bacteria > Bacteroidota > Bacteroidia > SpSt-205 > SpSt-205 > JAPYWM01. The sequence continues at coordinate 1,926 of JAPYWM010000217.1, read as the reverse complement.
GCGGCGGCGCTGGTGCGGAGCCAGCAGCAGGTCGTATACCTTGGGCGCCACCCACGCCCACCCCATTAGAAATGCCCCGATGAGCATCACCCACCCCCAACGTCGCACCCACACATAACTTAGCAGCCCTAAGCCCAGCCCTAAGAGAACGCCCACCTTCCAGCCATATACTACGCTCACGAAGGCCAGGCCGCCCACCACGAGTGGCCCCACTATCAGCCATCCACTCATCCCATACCGATACAGCGGCGCCGCAAAGGCTCCAAATGTAAGGGCCGTCCCGGTGTCTTTCTGGAGGAGGGATAGAAGCATGGGCAGCATCACTATTGCGAAAACGATTAGCCGTTCACGCCCGTGCTTCCAGCTAAAATCCGGCGAGGCCTCGATAAACCGCGCTAAGGCGATAGCCGTCGCTACCTTGGCGAACTCTGAGGATTGTAGGCGAAGTCCGCCCAGCTCCAGCCAAGCCCGGGCACCATTGACCTCCCGGCCCACCACTACGGTCAGCACCATGAGGGCTATAGCCCCCCCATACACTACATAAGCCAAATACCGCCAGAAAGCCCCCTCTATTAGGCTCACCACTACCATCCCTGCTACGGCCAGCACCGCCCACACCACCTGCTTGTAAAAGTTAGACGACCAGCTGGGAGCAGGAAAGTTTTCAATAGAGTAGAGGTTAGCCAGGCCAATACCCATGAGGAGGATAGGCAGGAGGAAAAGCCATGGATTTGGCAAAGCGAGCCTCATTGGTAAGGCACTTCTTTGAGCAGATCTTCTATGAAGGCCCGAGCGGAAAGCCCTTCGGCAATGGCCGCATACGAGAGGATGATGCGGTGCGCCAAGGCGGCCGGTGCCACAGCCTTAATGTCTTCGGGGAGTACCTGATCGCGGTCATGGAGCAGCGCGCGGGCGCGAGCCGCCCGATGGAGAGCCAAGGCAGCCCGCGGCGAAGCCCCCCAGCTCACGCGCCCTTCCCACCGCTTGAGCTTCCCACCCGATAGATCACGCGTGGCACGCACGAGCCGAACCATATAAGCCTCCATTTGGGGTGAAACCGAAACTTGGCGCGCCCGCTCCTGTAAAGAGCGTATCTCCTCAGCCGTCAGAAGGGGAGCAGGTGGCGGCGGATAGAGCGACCGAGCCCAACGCTTAAGCACCTCCAGCTCTTCCTTCTCCGACGGATAACCCACTTCTACCCGAAAAAGAAACCGGTCTATCTGCGCCTCCGGGAGGGGGTAGGTTCCCTCCTGCTCAATGGGGTTTTGTGTGGCTATCACCCAGAAAGGCCGAGGCAGCTTATAGGTCGTCTCGCCAATGGTGACTTGTCCCTCCTGCATGCTTTCAAGAAGGGCGCTCTGCACTTTCGCCGGGGCGCGGTTGACTTCGTCGGCAAGGAGGACCTGCGTGAAAATAGGCCCCTGTTTGACGCTAAAGCGTCCCGGCCCCTCATAGACAAGCCCCCCAATCAGGTCCGATGGGAGCATATCCGGTACAAACTGCACCCGCTGGAACTTCAGCCCAGACAGGTGGGCCAGCGTAGATGCCATGAGTGTCTTTGCTACGCCGGGGACGCCCTCCAGTAGCACGTGGCCTTCGCTGATGAGTGCCACCCAAAGTAGCTCCAGCGCCTGCCGCTGGCCGACGACGACCCCTTGCGCCGCCCCCAAAAGCCTTTCCAAAAGCACCGCCGCAAATTTGTTTATTTTGCGGCTACCCTTTCTCTTATGCGTGTCGCGCCGCTCCTTCTTCTTGGGCTTGCCTGGGCTTCGCACAACCTCGCCGGCCAGATCACTGCTGAGTGCATAGGCCCGAACCAGTACCGCATCATCCTCACCACCTACACGGATTCTGCCGCTGCCGGCGTAGACCGGTGCTTCGCAGACCTGGAAATCTGGAGTATCACTGGTACTACCAAAACCCTCA
>JAPYWM010000216.1 GCA_028276345.1 Sphingobacterium sp. | reverse complement strand
CAGGTAGCGGCAAACTTCTCCCAGACGCTCCTGACAGCTGGCAAACGCCTCCATAACATCGCCCTCCAAAAAGCCGCCCTGCACATTCAAGAAGCGGCCTTTGCCGACCTCTTGCGGAATCTGCGCTATGACCTTCATATTACACTGCGGGCGCTGCAAAGGGACCAGATCGCCCTCTCTACCCTCGCCCGCCAAGAAACCCTCCTGACCGACCTTGTGAGCCGCTACGAAGTGCTTGCCCGTTCCCAGCTCGTTCCCGAAGTCGAATATCTCCGTCTGCAAAGCCTTTTGCAAAGCCTTCGCGCCACTCGGCAGCAGCAGCAGCTCACCTACGAGGAAAACCAGAATCGTCTCCGCCAGCTTTTGAACCTCCCGATTCGCGACCGGACGGTGTGGATAGACACGATGGGTTTCTGGCCACCGGCGGATACGACGATGCCACGCCTGGATAGCCTCCTGAGTCTGGCGGCGAGCCGCCCAGATGTACGTTTATCAGCCTACCAGCTCGCCTACGACGAAGCCAACCTCCGCCTCCAGAAGGCCTATGCCTATCCCGACGTAACCCTTATGGCCAACTACGACCGGCTGGGCGGCTATCGGATAGATCAGCTTGGTTTCGGGATCGGCCTGACCCTCCCCCTCTGGAACCGCAACCAGGGCCAGATACAAGCCGCTCACGCCCTCAAGCAGGCCTCCACTATCCTCTACGAAAACGCCCTCTCTACCGCCCAGTCCGAGATCCTCTCCGCCTGGCGCAACCTCACCCTCCTCAAACGCCAATGGTCCCAAGTCGACCCTACCCTCCTCGCCACCTACCAGAATGCCGAAACCCGCTACCGCCTCGCCCTGCAAAACCAACGCGTCGGCTTCCTCGCCTATGTAGACTTCTTCCAGAGCTACCGGGAGCTTGTGCTCAGTCTTACTGAGCTCGCCTTCACCTATCACCAGGCACAGGCCAGACTGCAGCAGGTCACGACTATCATCCCCACCAACGACTGACTGTATCCAGCCTATCGACCCTGCCAGCCTCCCCTTTTCCACAGGTAGGCTGGTTTCCGCCACGCCAGACTGACCGCCACCTGCCCCAAGGAAAACTCCAGACCACCAAACACAGCTGATAGAATTGGGCCATGAAACCCGGTCGACCCTATACGCACTTACTCCAAATCGCTCTGCTGGCAAGCAGCATAGGGCTTATGGCGTGTAGTAAGAAAGTGGCTTCTGCAGCTCCCCGCCCTAAAAAATCCCCGGCTGCCCAGCAGCAGGCTATCGTCCGCACGGCACAACGTTACTTAGGAACTCCCTATCAGTATGGCGGCACCTCCCGAAAGGGCATAGACTGCTCTGGCCTGAGCTGCCAAGTGTACCGGGAAGCCGTGGGGATAAACCTACCCCGCACAGCCGATGCCCAGGCCGAAGTAGGAAAGGCCATACCCCGTTCGCAGGCAGAGCCAGGAGACCTGGTTTTCTTCCGCGAACCCAAAGCCAGAAAGGTTACGCATGTGGGTATCTTAATCTCGGACGGGGAGGAAGGCAGGTTTATTCACGCTTCCACGAGTAAGGGCGTACGAGAGGACAACCTAAATGACCCCTACTGGAAGAGCCGCTTAGTCGCTATTCGGCGGGTGCTTCCGCCATCAAAAGGCGCTGAACATACCGATCCACCGGAAAAGTCAGCCTCATCAGCCCGGGGAAAAGCCAAAAAAGTCGCAGCCACGGCGAGGTAGCCCGTACCTCCCCCTCGTAGAAGACCCGATAGTACACCGACAGCAGACGCGCCTCCTGGTGATAGTACGAGCGCTGAAAGAAGTCCGTGGTGTAAAAGTGCTCGGCTCGTCGCACAGTGATGCCCAGTTCCTCTTGCATTTCTCGGTGCAGGGCGTCTATTAGACCTTCGTATGGCTCTACACCGCCACCGGGGAACTTCGTAATCCAACCACCCCGAAAGTACTCCTCCAAAACAAGGTAGCGGCCCTTTTCATCCCGCAGTAGGCCATACACCCGAACGATCCACCTCACGAGGAGCGCTGATAAAAGGTAGGCGCCCTATACTCAAAGAGGGGGGCCAGGAGGCGCTTTTCTTCTGGGGTCCAGGGGGTTTTTTCGTAGTAGTTTTGAAGCGTCTGCCGGAAAAGCGTTTGTTCCATCCAGTATTCGGTGATTTCTCGGGCGAGGGCGGCGAGGCGGGTGTTGGTACTCAGGAGCGCCTCAAAGAGGTGGGGTAAGAGGGCTGGAGGCATTTGGTTGAGTCGTTTGAGGGCGCGCAGGGCATTTTGGCGAGTACGAAACTCAAACGAGGGACTGGCATAGTCCACCAGCTTTTCCAGGGCGGTGCGGTCGCCGGTGCGGGCGGCGATTTCCAGGGCTTTGATTTCTACCTGACGGCCGGGATGGCCCTCTACCCCGCGCACGGCTTGGAGGAAAGCGGGGACCCGTTTCGGAAAAGCCTCACTTAGCCGCTCCAGAGCCAGCGTGATTATAGTATAGGAAGAGTCCCGAAGGAGTTTTTCTAAGTCAGGTAGGAGGGAGGAGGGAAGGGGGTTGAGATGAGCGAGGGCGGCAAAGCGCACCTGGGGATGGGGGTCTCGTAGGGCTTCTCGGATGAAGTCCTGGCTCTTAGGGTCGTTGGCGAGCTGGGCGGCGATTTCTG
>JAPYWM010000017.1 GCA_028276345.1 Sphingobacterium sp. | reverse complement strand
GGCGACCTGCATAAGCTCCTCGCAGGCATCGAACGCCTCCTCCACCTGCGAAAAGCCCTACGCAGCCCCTACCCCCTCGTGGAGCTGCAGATGATCGTCTTTCGGCATAATTTAGAAGAAGTGCCCGAGTTTTTAGCCTTTGCGCGGCGGGTGGGCGTGGAAGCCGCCCGTCTCAAGACCGCCCAGGTCCTTACGCCGGACGCGGAAACGATCGCGACGTGGATTCCCCCCGAGACCAGCCGCTATGCGCAGCCGCCCCAGTACCTCCCCAACGCCTGCTGGCGCCTCTGGCGCAGCTCCGAAATCACCTGGGATGGCCAAGTACTCCCCTGCTGCTTTGATAAGCAAGCCGATTATGCTTTTGGTCAGCTGGGCCCAGAGACCTCCTTCGCCGAGCTCTGGCACAATGCGAAAGCCCACGCTTTCCGCAAACAGGTGTTTGCGAACCGCGCTTCCATAGATATTTGCACAAACTGCTCCGAAGGCGTGCGCGTATGGCTCTGAGAATCCATCCGGAAGGCCGCCCTTTTGTGATAGGCGCGCTCCTCATCGGCGCTCTACTCGGGCTATTAGGTTGGCTCGTGGAGGCCTCGCCGTGGTACTGGGGCGTGGCAGGCGGCGTGTGGGGCGTGACGATGGCCTTCCTGCTGAACTTCTTCCGGTATCCAGACCGGCCCCTGCCGAAAGACCCCGATGGCATCTACGCCCCCTGCGATGGCAAAGTCGTGCTCATTCAGAAGACCTTTGAGTCGCGTTACTTTGGGGAGCAGATGGTGCAGATTAGCATCTTCATGTCGCCGCTCAACGTGCACGTCAACTGGGCACCGGCGGCCGGCCTCCTGGTAGAAAAGCAGGCGCATCGGGGACACTACCTCGTGGCCTGGCACCCCAAAGCCTCCCTCCTCAATGAACAGACGTTTCTGGCAGTGGTAGGGGAGCCCCCCGCAAGGCGTTATGCGCTCCGCCAAATCGCCGGCGTGCTCGCCCGCCGCATCGCTACCTATCCCAACCACTTAGAGTGGCTCAACCAAGGCCAGGAAATCGGCTTCATCCGCTTCGGCTCGCGGGTGGATGTGCTCCTACCCCTTTCCGCCACTATCCTCGTCCAAGTCGGCCAAACTGTGCGCGGCCGCCTCACCTGCCTCGCTAAATGGTAAGCCTATGCACTTAGCCATCGCCGGAAATATCGGCGCCGGTAAAACCTACGTCGCCTCCATCCTTAGCCAGGCTTTCGGTTTCGAGGCCGCCTACGAAAATGATCAGGAAAACCCCTTCCTCCAGGACTTCTACGAAGACATGGTCCGCTGGGCCTTCCCCATGCAGATATTCCTCCTGAATCGCCGTCTCGAAACCACCCTCCTCATCCAGCGTTCCGATAAGTCCTACGTCCAAGACCGCACCCTCTACGAGGATGCAGAAGTCTTCGCCCCCGTGCTGACGGATATGGAGATTTTGCCGGTGCGGGAGTATGAGGTGTATCGCGCCCTGTACGAAAAGATCGCCTCGCTCATTCGGCCGCCGGATTTGCTGATATACCTCCGCACGTCAGTGCCCACGCTCGTCGATCAGATTCTATCCCGGGGCCGCTCGTACGAAGAAAATATCAGCCTCGAGTACCTCCGCCGTCTCAATAAAGCCTATGAGGCGTGGTTCCAGACCTATGACCGCGGCCCGAAAATGGTCATCTCCATGGATGAGCTCCATGGCCGGGACGATGCCCCAGCCCGCCTCGTGGATATGGTGGCAAAGCAGATTTTCTCGCTATTCTGACAGTCTGCGGGGTAGGCCTGTCCTAATCAGCTCCCCACGAAGCATTGCCACATAGAAAACACCGACCAGCTGCGCCGCTACCGCAGCACCTTCCCCAACCTCTTATACCATTTCCCATCATGAGCTTTCCTTTTGGGCGGCGGGGCGCCCGCCCGTAGGGCGGGCGCGCCCATCCCCTCTTCACATAAAGAAAGCCTTGGCCTCAAAATGGTATTAGCGAAGTGCCTGAAAGACCGGCAGGGCCGGGTGTTGGAGAACCCAGTGTGCTACCCGCAGATAGGCACAGCGGCTACCCGGAAGGTAACGCTGCGGGCGGAGAGGGATGCGGTGTATCAGGCTATGGAGGCGGGCCGGCTACTGGAGAAGGTTATCTGACTGGCCGGGGCGGTGGGTGGGGAGGGTGTTCTGGCGGTGGCGCTGGACCTCCCGCAGAAGCGCCGTGAGCGTCTGGTAAAAGGCATCGAGGCCGACTTTGTGGGTAGCAGAGAGGAAGACGGTGGGGTAACGGGTTTGGGCTTGCCAGCTTTTTTCCAGGAGGTCCAGGGCGTCGGGCGAGAGGCAGTCAATCTTATTCATGACGATGAGGATGGGGATGTTGCCAGCGCCGATTTTCTCGAGGGTGCGTTCGACAATGCGGATTTGCTGGAGGTAGTTTGGGGAGCTGGCGTCGACGACGAGGAGGAGGAGGTCGGCCTCCCGCACTTCTTCGAGCGTGGTATGGAAGGCTTCGAGGAGGTTGGGTGGCAGCTTTCGGATGAAGCCCACGGTGTCAGAGAGGAGGATGGGTAAGCCGTCAAGGACGATTTTTCGGCTGGTCGTGTCGAGGGTGGCGAAGAGGCGGTTCTCGACGAGGACGGGGGCCTTAGAGAGGAGGCGCATGAGGGTGGATTTGCCGACGTTGGTATAGCCGACGAGGCTGACGCGTAGGAGGGACTCCCGGCGCTCGCGACGAATGGCGGCCTGCTTTTGGTATTCCGCGAGGAGGCGCCGCAGGCGGGCTAAGCGCTGCCGGATTTTTCGCCGGTCGATTTCTATCTGCTGTTCGCCGCCGCCGCCCCGTAGGCCGATCCCGCCGCGCTCCCGGGAGAGGTGCGTCCAGCGGTGCGTAAGCCGGGGTAGCTCATACTCTAACTGGGCAAGCTCCACCTGCGCCTTTGCTTGGGCGGTCCGGGCATTCCGAGCGAAAATCTGGAGGATCAGCCCCTCCCGGTCCAGGACGGGCTTTTCCCAGGCTTTTTCGAGGTTGCGCACTTGGACGGGGGAGACAGGGGCATCCACCAGCACGGCATCATAGGTGCCCTGGGAGAGGCGGCTCTTGATCTCTTCCACGCGGCCCTTGGTGAGGTAAGTAGCCGGGTCGGGCCGCCGCCATCCGTAAGCTTGCGTAGCCCCCACCTGATAGCCCGCACTCTCCACCAGAAAGCACAGCTCGGCGAGGTTCTCCTCGGCTTCTTCGGGGCTTTCGGCCGGCTCTTCAATGCGCACCACGAAAAATCTCAACGGCTTTTGTTCAGGCAAGGGCTTCTCGTCCAGCGTCATGGGATATTCTTCGCTAAAGCCCAGAAGTGGGCAGGGGCGTCGTGCTGGTAGTAAGTCGGCCACTGGCTCTTATCGGGCATGAACCACAGGGGCATCATGGCTACACTCCACTGGTGACTCAGCAGCAAAGGCAAGGGGACATTCCGGATCATGCCGAAGCGCTGGGCTTGGATGAGGGTGTCTTCCCAAGCGGGTAGGGAGAGGGTTCTCGGGCTTTTGAGGAGGGGCGGAAGAAGCGCCCCGTTGACGTTTCCATCCAGACCTTGAAAACCTTCGGCAAACTTTCCGAAGCGCTCGTAGAAGAGCTGGATTCTTTCTGGCAGGGGGCGATCAATCTGAAGGAGGACGTCGGTGATGTGGGCGGTTTCGGCGGGCTGGAGGTGTTTTTGGACGGCTTCGTAGAGGTCTTTTTTGCTGCCGAAGTAGTAGTGGACTTGGGCGGTGTGAACGCCGGCAGCCTGGGCGATACGGGCAAGGCGCGCCCCATCATAGCCATACTGGGCAAACTCTGCTATGGCTGCTTCTAAGATTCGCCGTGCCGCCTCAGTCATCGTTTCCCCCCAAAGATACGCCAGGAAAGGGTTTGGGAGCGGGGCACTTGCCAGGGAAAAAAAGAGCCCTGCCTGAGCAGGGCCTGGGACGGGAACCGCAATGGCGTTGCGGGGGTGGGATTCGAACCCACGACCTTCGGGTTATGAGCCCGACGAGCTACCGCTGCTCTACCCCGCGATGCGGATGCAAAGGTACAAAAAAATTCACACGTGCAAGTCCCTGGTTCCTCTACTTGACTACCTCGGCACGCTTCCCGTCTCAGTAGGCCTTGGCGAAGAGGACTCTGCCCTCAGACGGCCGGCCGGTATAGATACACCGCCCCGGCTCCGGCTCCCAAGCTAACGGAATACACCGGATTGTGGCTCCCGTCTCGGCTTTGATGGCGGCCTCCGTCTCGGCTGTGCCATCCCAGTGCGCTACGATAAAGCCCCCTTCCGACTCTAAGAGCTCCCGCATCGTGGCATAATCTTCCACCCGGTGTGTCTGTCTCTCTATGCGGGTCTTAGCCCGCTCATACAGCGCCTGTTGGATCCCTTCCAGCCAGCTGAGGATTTCGGTAAGGAGCTCGCCTTCGGCGACGGTGCGCTTTTCCCCTGTGTGGCGGAAGGCCACTTCTACGGTGCCGGCTTCAAGGTCGCGTGGCCCCACTACCAGCCGCACCGGCACACCCCGCAGCTCCCACTCGTTGAACTTCCATCCCGGCCGATGGTGCGGATCGTCGTCTACCTTTACCCGGAGGCCTTTCTCCCGCAGCATTTGCGAAAGGACATGCGCCTTCTCGGTCGTGCGGCTGCGCTCCTCGTCCTTCTTCCACACCGGGATGATCACCACCTGAATAGGCGCCACCCGCGGCGGTAAGATGAGCCCCTTCTCATCGCCGTGACTAAGTATCAGCGCCCCGATCAGCCGCGTAGAAACCCCCCAAGACGTGGCCCACACGTACTCCAGCTTGTTTTCGGGCGTGAGGAACCTAACATCAAACGCTTTTGCGAAGTTCTGCCCTAAAAAGTGTGAAGTGCCTGCTTGGAGGGCCTTGCCATCCACAAGAAGCGTTTCGATGGTGAAGGTTTCCACGGCGCCGGCAAAGCGTTCGGAGGGCGTTTTGCGGCCTTTGAACACGGGAATAGCGAGGACATTTTCGGCGAAGTCGGCATAGATATTCAGCATACGGCGGGCTTCTTCCAGGGCCTCTTCGGCGGTGGCATGGGCTGTGTGCCCCTCCTGCCAGAGAAACTCCGTCGTCCGCAGAAAGAGCCGCGGGCGCTTCTCCCAGCGCACCACATTGGCCCACTGGTTGATGAGCAGGGGGAGGTCCCGGTAGGATTGAATCCACTCCCGGAAGGTATTCCAGATGATTGTTTCGGAGGTAGGGCGGACAACGAGGGGTTCTTCGAGTTCTGCTTCGGGATCGGGGGCTACGGCACGCGTTTCAGGGTCTGTTTTGATGCGATAGTGGGTAACGACAGCGCACTCCTGGGCAAAGCCCTCCACGTGCTGGGCCTCCTTGGCCAAAAAGCTCAGAGGAATGAAGAGGGGAAAGTAGGCGTTTTGGTGGCCGCTGGCCTTGAAGGCCGTATCCAGCTGGTCTCGCATAAGCTCCCAGATAGCCCAGCCGTAGGGTTTGATAGTCATGCAGCCTCGCACAGGGGCGTGTTCGGCCAGTCCGGCCTTCTGAACCACCTCTTGATACCACTCGCTCCAGTCTTTTACCATGGCGCCAAAGTTACAGCACCCCCCCCCTTGCATTGGGGTTGGCATACTTTTCGTATATTTGTTTTGAGTAAGAAAGGAGGACGTATGAAGACCCGAGGACTCATTGGACTGGCGGCTTTGCTGATGCTGACGCCGGCCTGCTTTGGCCAGAAGGCCAGTTCCAAAAATGATACCTATCTACGAGCTAAGGACCGCGAAAAGCTCAATAAGGCTCAGCAGCAGGCGAAAGCCTCTACCTTCTGGACAGACAACCGGGAAGATAACTTCTCTCGCTCATCCCGGGGTGATGATGACTACTGCTACTCTTGTCGGGTGCGTCGGTACTCGACTGGGGTGTGGTACGATCCGTGGTGGGGGCCTGGTTGGGGTGCCGGGTGGGGGCCTACATGGGGCTGGCGGAGCTGGTATGCGCCCGGATGGGGATGGAACTACTGGGGAGCGCCTGGCTGGGGCCCAGCCTGGGATCCGTGGTGGAATATGGGGCCGGCCTATGCAGGGCCAGGGTGGTACTACTCGCCGGGGTGGGGCTGGAGCTATTATGCTGGCCCGGGCTGGTGGATGAGCCCTTCCAGTGGGGGCACTTCCTCTGCGCCCCGGTACAACTATCGCCCGCGCACCTACACAACGCCCAGTGGCAGCACGACCTACACCCCGCCGCGCAGTACAGTCGTGACGCCCGGGGGTGGGACACCGCCGCGTCGCACGGCAGCCCCCTCCTCTACAAGTCCCTCGCGGCCTTCTTATTCGCCTTCTCCCTCGTCGGGATACGGGGGCGGCGCCCGCCCCTCCATCCAGAGCGGTAGCACAGGTGGCGGGGGCGTTCGTTCCTCCTCCGGCGCTACCACCCGCCCCCGCTAAGCCTACTCCCCTATGTGGTACCGGAATATCCTGGAAACCATCGGCCGTACCCCCCTCATCCAGCTCAACGCCGTTACACGAGGGCTGGCCCCGACCATCCTAGCTAAAGTCGAGTACTTTAACCCCGGCCATAGCGTCAAAGACCGCATCGGCCTCAAAATGATCGAAGAGGCCGAGCGCAGCGGCCTCCTCAAGCCGGGAGGAACTATCATCGAAGCCACCTCGGGCAATACCGGCATGGGGCTGGCCCTCGTCGCCGCCGTCAAAGGCTATCGGTGTATCTTCACCATCCCAGACAAGCAATCCAAAGAAAAAATAGACGCCCTGCGCGCCCTCGGCGCCGAAGTGATCATCACCCCTACAAACGTCGCCCCCGATGACCCCCGTTCGTACTACAGTGTGGCCCGCCGCCTCGCCCAAGAAATCCCCAACGCCTTTTACCCAAATCAGTACGACAACCTCAACAACCGCCAAGCCCATTACGAGACTACCGGCCCAGAAATCTGGGAGCAAACAGAAGGGCGCATCACCCACTTCGTGGCGGGGATGGGAACCACCGGTACCATCTGCGGCATCGCCCAGTACCTCAAAGAACAAAACCCCAACGTTCAGGTTATTGGTGTAGACACCTACGGCTCCGTCTTTCAAAAGCTCCATGAAACCGGCCAAATAGACCCCAAGGAAATCTACCCCTATCTCACGGAGGGCATTGGCGAGGATATCGTCCCGGGCAACTTGGACCTGTCGCTAATCGACCGGGTGATCAAGGTCACGGATCGGGATGGCGCCCTCATGGCGCGTAAGCTTGCCCGGTATGAGGGCCTATTTGTCGGGTGGTCGAGCGGCTCGGCTGCATGGGCCGCCCTCAAAATCGCCCAAGACCTTACTAAACGCGATGTCGTTGTGGTGCTGCTGCCTGACCACGGCACCCGCTACCTCAATAAAATCTACAACGACGCCTGGATGCGGGCGCAGGGATTTCTGGAGCGAACAGCCGAGCTGACGGTGGGCGACGTCCTCGCACATAAAGACCGCAAACTCCAGGGCTTAGCCACCGTCAGCCCCAATGACCCCCTCCGAAAAGCTGTGGAACTCATGCAGCTGTACGAGATCTCCCAAATCCCCGTGATAGAGGAGGGAAAAGTACACGGCCTCCTGACGGAGTCGCGCCTGATAGAGGTCTTGATGGACGATCCGCACGCTCGGGAAAATCCTGTTCATCAGTATGCCCTGGACCCGCCTGCTATTGTGCTGCCCTCTACCCCCGTGGACATCGTCTCTAAAATGCTTACCCGCCAAATGCCAGCCCTTTTAGTGCAGTTAGAGTATGGGTGGGACATCATTACCCGCTCGGACATCCTTCATGCCCTGGTAGAAAGTACGCCTTGAAACGCCCATAGTCTGCGTTAGAGCGTTTCGTCTTCTTTTTGGGGTGGGGTATCTCCGGGGAGGTGGAAGTTGGCTGATGCTCCTTCTGATAGGGGGAGTCAACTGGGCCCAAACGCCTCAGATTGTTCGGTTTATCCCGGGTGTTTATCGGGAAAATGCCCTTCATCGGATAGACCTCTACAATCCGACGAAGGTGCCGCTTGCTATGGGGGGGTGGCTGCTGGTGACGCGGGATTATTCGTTTGAATTTCCAGCTGGTGTGGTCATTCCGCCCCGGCAGCGGCTCACCATCACCAAATCAGGGGGAGACATCGCCCTGCATCGGCATCCCAACTTCCTGATTCGGATTCCGGATGCCACGCAGGCGGGGCATTATGCTATTCTCTTGGACCCCACGGGACAGGCGCGTGCGGGGCTTTATCTGGCGCCTATTCCGCAGGTGCGCTTTTTGCCAGACTCGGGCATCCATATCTCGGACCGCGGCAAGCCTATCTCTTTTTACATCCCCTCTGAGACGGCGCCTATTTGGCAGTATGTCCCTTGGGACCCGGACCCCATCACAGGTGTCGCCCTTATTCGGGGCCAGTGGCGGTATACAACAGCCAACGAGGAGAAAGAAAAGCTTCTTTACGCCTTGATCCGCTTTAGCAATCTCTACGGCGAGTCGGACTCCATGGGCACATGGCTTACTTACGAGGTAGAGGTCCGGGAAGCGTGCACAGAGTACTTTATTGAGCGGCAGTGTGCGTCGCAGGCCTGGCAGGTAATAGCCACCCAGCCCTGCCCAGAACCCGGCCGGTATAAACTTCAGTACTACGACACTACGACGCTATCCGATATCCCCTGTACCTATCGCCTCGCGTACCGGGCGCCGGAGGGGGATACCCTGACCTCCCTTCCTCTTTCTATTCAGCCGCAGCTATACACACCTCCCTTTCAGATGGATGCCAGGCAGGGATTTTTGCGGTTATACGTAGAGCAGAGCCAGCCTATCAAGATCAAGCTCCTAAACCGTCGCTACGAGGAGGTTTTACGGCTTTATGACGGCTGGCTGAATGGGGGCGTAGAAAATGTCTTTATCTGGGAGCCGCAGCGGTATCCGGAGGCGTACTGCGTAGTGGTGTGGACGCTAAGTCGGCGCTACTGGCACTTTTTAGACTCAGAGCCCTAAGATGCGAAACTCCACCCGGCGGTTTTTTTGCTGGCCTTCGGGGGTTTCGTTGTCAGCGATGGGGCGGGCCTTGCCATAGCCGACGATATTGAAACGTTCTCGGGCGATGCCTTTACGCACCAGGTAGTCTCGCACCGCCAAGGCGCGATCGCGGGAAAGTTGTAATTCTGTTTCAGCCCGGCTGGTGCCATCTGTATGACCAGCTAACTCCAAGCGCACATTGGGATGCGCCTGCAAAAATCGCGCAAGCTCATCCAACTGGGGATAGGCCTCGGGTCGCAATCTCGAGCTACCCTTGTCAAAGTGCACAAAAAACAGCGGCATTCGTATCCCAGGCCGAATAGAGTCCAGTCGGATATCTATGCGATTTTCTTGGTGCGGGCGCATACGGATGGCAATTTCCTTCCAAACATAGCCCTGTGCGTGGCAGCTGAGGCGAATGCCCGTGGTGAGGGTATCAGGTGCCTGCCAGCGGAAAAAGCCGGGCTTCTCCAGCGTGAGGGTATCCAGGAGCTGCCCCATCAGGTCCCTGAAAAAGACCGTAATAGGCACTTCGCGTTGGCTGCTGAGATGGATGTAGCCCAGAAGGGTGGTGGGGCCTTCGGGGATGAGGGGCGGTGGCGGGGTAGTGTCGGGTTTCCACCACACCCCCCAGAAGTCCGCACTGCCATAAGTGCGAATGCCGCCGATCTCGTCGCCTTTGGAGGCGGTGGTGCCCCAGCTGACATAAGTGCCCCCTTCGGCTTCGAAGGCCGCTTCCCAGCGGTCCACATCTTTGCCGCCGAGGGTGATAGAGAAGCGAAGCGAATCACCATCGGCGGCCCACCGGGCTGCCCATCCATCGTACAGGCCTGCGAGCTGGGGGATCAGGCCATCGCGGGAGCTGGTCATGCCCGCCAGCATCCAGTCCCCATTGGGTAGGCGGGAGAGGTAGTTGAGGCCCTCGTCGCCGCTGCCGCCCCCTTGCCAGGCTACTTCGGCGGCGCCTTCGGGGAAGATTTTCCATACCACGCCATCGGCCCGCCCATACGCCACCAGCGCCCGGGAAAAAGTGGTCCCAGCCACCCAGATATCGCCTTCTGGCGAACGGGTCCAGCTATACGGCTCCTCAAAGTCTGTTCCCCCAATATTCCAGCTTCGTCGGAAGTTCCCGGCCCTATCCACCTCCACTAACCATATATCCATTTTGCCCAGGGGATTGCTAATATCACCGTCCTGCGAGTCAGAAGCCCCTACCAGCCAGATGGTATCGGGTGAGAGCGGTATCACGAGCCGCAGGTAGTCCTGATGACTACCGCCCCAGTTGTGTGAGCTGAGGAGGTCTCCTTTCAGCGAAAGGCGCAGAAGCCAGCCATCGGTCCCTCCCCGGTGTTTGGGGCAGAGGAGGGAGTCGATGGAGCCGATTTCGCCCACGACGACGATGACCGAGTCACTTAGCACCCCCACGCCCCGGGCCACATCGTTGCCGCTTCCCCCAAAAGCCTTCTGGTAGAGGACTTTACCGAGGGGGTCTATGCGAACGACATAAGCGTCGCGCTTGCCGTGGGAAAGGCTTTTGGAGTCGGTCCACCCGACGAGGAGGAAGCTGCCGTCCGGAAAGCGATATGCGTCGGTAAGCTCTTCATCGCCTTCGGCTCCATAGGTAGCGTGCCAAAGCACTTCGCCTTGGCGATTTACTCGCACCACCCAGAAGTCCGCATCATAGCCGGTGCGCTTGAGTAGGCCGTCGCGCGAGCGGGTGTGGCCGACTAAGGTATAGCCGTTCGGGTCCTGGAAAGCTTTTACCAGCACATCCGCCATACTGCCCCCGTATGCCCGGCTACGGATAATGGTCTGCCCGCACAGAAGAGACATCAGGGTCAGTAGGGCTCCCAGGACAGAAGCGTTCTTAGTGCAGTCGACGGGCCAGCTCATAGGTGAAAAGTACTTTTTCTGCCTCATCGGGCGTTAGGTGAAGGGGCGGGGAGACGCCTTGCCAGGTGCCGGCGAGGAGCTCTGATAGGACTTTTTCTACGGCGGCGAGCTGGAACTTCCCGAAGGGCGTGTGGCCGCCCTCGTAGCGCTGGTACTGATACTCCTCGTAGGTGGTGAGGTAGCCCGCGTAGCCATTGGTGTAGCCTTGGACGATGAGGTGCTTGATGCCTAAGGGGGTCAGGAGAGGCGTGAGGCGTTCTTTGATGAGGCGGCCGGCCATGGTGGTCGGCTCGAAGGGCAGGGCGATGAGGGCGAGGAAACCGATTTGCCAGATAGCCACGGGTAGGACCTGGGGGATGAGGGGGAGGGGGACGTACTTGCCCCGCTGGCGGGCAATCCATTGCATATAGCGTACGGCGGGATCAGCCGGTGGCAGCGGGAGCGTATCCCAGCGGCGAGTGCCAAAGATGCGTTTTGATACGGTGTCTATGAGGATGGGCTTATTGCCGTGGATGGCGGGGTCGGTGAGGCCCCGTAGGCGAGCTAAGAGGGAGATTAGGCGGACGGCTTCGGGGGGTATGCCTCCTCCTTCGGCCGTGCCGCCAATCATAGCTGGGCCAATAGCCCCATAGCCGGTTCGTCCTCGCCCCCGCCCCCGGGTGTAGGGCTCCTCCACCGCTACCTGGGAGAAGTCTACCCAGCTATGCCAGCTTCGGAGGAGAGGGGGGAGCGGTTCGCCCCGCTGGGTGAGGTGGAGGGCCATGTCAGCCTGGTATTGGCCCAGAAGTCGGCGGTTTTCGATAGGATTCGGGGTGGGGCCTCGCCGCACCCGTATGCCCGGAAAGGCGTAATGATTTGGCGTGACGTCGCCAGCCGTCGTTTGCGCAAAGGCAGCCACTCGCCTGCCACTCCCCTCACAGTGCTCTGCGGCGTAGCCCTTGTGGTCGGAGCTGATAAAGAGACTGGTCTCCTGGATGGTGGTGGTGTGCGTGCCAAACCAGTTTATCAGGTGGCCAGCCGGCTGAATGGTAATCTGATAAGCCGTGCGGTCCACACAGAGCTCCGGATGATCGCTTAGGCGGGGATCCACGCCTTTATTTTTCAGGAAGGCAGGCATAGCCCGGTTGAAAGCGATAGGCACATGGGGTGGAAAAGCCTCTTCAGCGTAGAAGATTTCGGCGGGCTGGCGATTTTGGTAGGCTTTTTGGGCGGCTTCTACGATGCCGGAGACGATTTTTTCGAAGAACCCCCGATGAAAGCCGGGTGTATTGATATGGTAAAGCAGGTGATAGGAGTAGCCGGCAGGTGCGGCGTGGGTGTGATTGGCAGTAATCAGGAGGTGGGCCATTTCCAGGGCTGGGAAGGTCATGCGCAGGCGGCGATAAGCCTCCTGATACACAGCTACGGTGGCCATCCCCAGGTCTACCTCTATCCAGAAGTAAGGGCCTTCGTTCTCGGTCTCAAAGGCAAAGGCCCGTGCATAGAGCGGGGATTCCACGGTGTGCGCAACATGACGGCTATTGCCCCAGCCTAAGAGGCCTATCCCCGGCTCAAAGTAGGTGATGTCTGCCTTAGCGGCGCCGACTTTCCACACGAGACAAAGGTAGG
>JAPYWM010000215.1 GCA_028276345.1 Sphingobacterium sp. | reverse complement strand
CGATAGTCTAAGCGGTTTCGGGTGAGGGCAGGACTGCGGGGCTGCCAGCTCATCAGCCACTCCGCATAATGCACATTGAAGCGCCAGAAGTCCGCCAGCTCCGCAATGATGTCTATTTCGGACTGGAAGATCGTTTTAGACTGGGCAATCATACAGGCGGCATTGGCTACGGCACGATACTTCTGGGAAAGGATATCCGCAGCTTTGAGAAAGATTTCTGCTCGCCGCTCAAAGGGCCAGCGTTGCCACGCTTGGTGAGCTTTTCGGGCTACTTCTATAGCCTTTTCTACAGCAGTCCGGTCTGCTTTGTATCGGGTGCCGATTACCTGCTTGTGTCGATGTGGGGGGGTAATGGGCGCAGGTTCTCCACCTATCCATTCGCCGCCGACAAAGCTCCGGACCTCCTTGTGGCCTTGGTAGGCGTTATGTAGGGCCTGGGTGAGGGCGGTTCTTTCTGGCGAGCCGGGCGCATACGCCAAAACAGGCTCATTAGCAGGCCGTGGAAAGGTCATATTGCTGCAAAAGTACATTTACTGGCCCAAAGTCCCCGGCCCTTATGTAGGGCGCAGGCATTTTGCCCAGAGAATAGTGTTATCTTTGGCTGATGCGAGACCCTGTGTTTGACTGGATAGAAGCGGAGCAGCGTCGTCAGGCCGAAGGCCTGGAGCTCATCGCCTCAGAAAATTACGCCAGCCCGGCCGTCCTCGCCGCCTTGGGCTCTGTGCTGAACAACAAATACGCCGAAGGCCTGCCCGGTAAAAGGTACTACGGCGGCTGCGCCTACGTGGATGAAGTGGAACGCCTGGCGCAGGAGCGCCTCAAAGCCCTTTTTGGGGCTGAGTGGGTGAACGTCCAGCCCCACAGTGGTGCCCAGGCCAATGCCGCCGTCCTGTTAGCCCTCCTTCGGCCCGGTGAAAAGCTCCTCAGCTTTGAATTAGCGCATGGTGGGCATCTGACCCACGGCAGCCCCCTCAACTCCTCTGGCAAACTGTATGCGGTAATGCACTATGGGGTTCGCCCCGATACATATCTTTTAGATTATGACGAGATTCGCGACAAGGCACGCAAGTTTCAGCCAAAGGTGATCATGTGTGGGGCCAGTAGCTATCCACGGGATTGGGATTATGCGACGCTTCGTTCTATTGCGGATGAGGTGGGCGCGTTTCTGGTGGCGGATATTGCGCATCCGGCCGGCCTTATCGCTGCACGCCTGCTCAATAACCCCCTGCCGCATTGCCATGTGGTCACCAGCACCACGCACAAGACCCTAAGGGGGCCTCGGGGCGGCGTTATCATGATGGGGAAAGACTTTGACAATCCCTTCGGTGAAACCACCCCCAAAGGCACCCCGAAAAAGATGAGCACGCTCCTGGATGCGGCGCTCTTCCCGGGGATTCAAGGCGGGCCGCACATGCATGGCATTGCGGGGAAGGCCGTGGCTTTTGGGGAAGCCTTAGAGCCGGCTTTCCGCACCTACGCGGAAAACGTCATCCGAAATGCCCGGGCCCTGGCTCAGGCCTTGATAGAACGAGGCTATACGGTTCTTACCGGCGGCACGGATAACCACATTGTTCTATTAGACCTGCGCAATAAGGGTCTCACCGGCCGGGATGCCGAAACCCTCTTAGAAGAAGCGGGCATCACGGTTAATAAGAACCTCATTCCGTACGATCCGCAGCCGCCCTTGAAGGCGAGTGGGATTCGGCTGGGGACACCAGCACTGACCACGCGGGGATTTGGCGAGGAAGATTTTCGGCGGGTGGCGGGGTGGATCGATGCTGTGCTATCGCATCCGACGGATGCGGAAGTGCGGCGACGGATCCGAGAGGAGATTCGAGCGTACCTGGAAGCCTTTCCGCTGCCGTACCCACCGACAGGTGTGGTGGCCGTGGGGTGAGAGATCGGTCAGCCCCGCTGCCATGGACGGGACCGCTTAGCAGCCCTGCCCTTCCCTAACCCACAGAGGAAGGGAGTGTAAGGACTTTTCCTATTATGAGGTTGCCTGCAATCGGTAGAGCCGACTGTACAATCCCCCCTTCGCTAAAAGCTCCTGGTGGGTGCCTTCTTCGACGATCCGGCCTTTTTCCAGGACGTATATCCAGTCGGCATGCCGGACTGTGGAGAGACGATGCGCAATCAGGAGCATAGTGATGGAGCGCGGCATCTGGGAGAGGGCTTCGTGGATGCGGGCTTCGGACTCGCTATCCAGGGCGGAGGTGGCCTCATCCAGGATGAGTAGCTCAGGCTGCCGATAGAGGGCCCTGGCTAAGGCGAGCCTTTGTCGTTGGCCGCCCGAAAAGCGCTGGCCTCGCTCCCCTACCATGGTGTAGAGCCCCTGTGGCAGCTCCCGCACAAAGTCCTCCGCCTGCGCCAGCCGAAGCGCCTCCCAAATGCGCGCCTCTTCCACCGGCCCGCGCTCCCCGTAAGTGATATTTTCTAAAAGCGTGGTGTGAAATAGCATGCCATCCTGTGGAACTATGCCCAGCAAGCGCCGATAAGAGACCGGGTCTATTTCGGAGAGGGGCTGTCCATCTACATAGATTTCCCCCTGAGTGGGCCGGTAAAAGCCGCAAATCAGGTCTACCAGGGTGGTCTTGCCGCTACCCGAAGGCCCGACAAAGGCTATCCGGCTCCCCTTCCGAATGGTGAGGGAAACGTTTTC
>JAPYWM010000001.1 GCA_028276345.1 Sphingobacterium sp. | reverse complement strand
TTTTTGGCTGTAATGCCAGTGGTTGCACGGGTTGTACGGGTGCCAACGGGCAAAATGGTGCGGATGGCGCCAATGGCACCACACCCGCTATTCCTACACCTACGGGGCCGTTTTTCTCTCCTGTGCAGGCCTCGGCTGGTCAACCAGGTGGCCATGGGGGCGGTGGAGGGGGCGGTGGAGGGGGCGATATCGGTACTTGCTGCGTCTCTACCTGTTACAGCGGCCCCACTTGCGGTGCCCCTGGTGGAAACGGCGGTAGAGGTGGTAATCCGGGCGAAGGCGGTTGGGGAGGAGGCGGCTCTTTTGCTGTTTACCTTCATGCTAACAATGGGGGGCAGTTCGTGGATTGTGATTTTGGGAGCCCTGCTGGGGGCAGTGGGGGCAGTGGGGGCATAGGTGCTAATGGAGAAGCAGGTGGCGCCCCAGGTGCCCCTTGTGTCCATGGCTGTGCAGGTACCCCCTGTCAACAAGGATGTTGTGGAGGCGATTGCGGTGCGGGAGGTCCGGGTGGCTGGGGAGGGTCTGGCGGAAAGGGTGGGAATGGCGGCGCGGGTCATGCTGGATTATCTAGCCGACTTTTTATTGTCGCTGGAAGTACTTCTCTTCCCACCGTTACGATTGGCGGTGTCAATCAACCTATTGCGATTGGCTCCAATAATCCAGCCAATTTCAACTTCTCTGCTCAGCCCATCATCACCGTGGCCGACATCTCCTGCACCGGCACCGATGTAAACTTCGCCACAAGCGATGGGAGCCCTCACAACTGGAACTTTGGGGCTGGCGCAACGCCGGCTACCTCCACTAACTCCCCCGAAAATGTCCAGTACAGCACCACCGGCCGAAAAACCATCACCTACGACGGCCATGTCTACACCGACTTCTGGAATATCCTCATCTCCAATGCCGCCCCTACGATTACAGCTTCGGCCACGAGCATCTGCGTAGGCGGCAGCTTGACCTTTACTACCAACCTCATAGGCATCAGCTACCAGTGGCAGGTCGCGACCGATGCGGCTTTTAACACTGTCGTCGGTACAGGCTCTACGCAGACTTTTACTTATACCTTCACATCGGCGGGGACTTATTACATTCGGCATCGGCGTTATACGGACTGCTGTGGGTGGGGCGCCTGGTCTAACGTGATAATAGTAACCGTGCATCCGCTGCCGGCGGTGCCTACGGCGAGCGGTCTCTCCCCGGTGTGTCGCGGGGCAGCCTTAGTCTATACCGCCACGGCGCCAGCAGGCGTAACCTTTGAATGGTACACGGCGGCCACGGGCGGCCTCCTGGCCGGCACTGGAAGTACCCTCACGATACCCTTCACCAGTGGGTTCGCCCTCTTCCCGGCTAACTACAATAACCCCGGAACCTACACCCTCTATGTGGAGGCAGTTTCGCCGCAGGGCTGCCGCAGTAGCCGTACGCCCGTCTCTATCACCGTGAATGCTCCAACCGCTCCTACAGCTTCCCCGGTGAGCCGCTGCGGGCCTGGTCCTGTGGTCTTAGTGGCTAACTACGCAGGCTCCGGTACACCCACTTATAACTGGTGGGACGGTCCCGGTGCGGGTGCGACCCTCCTGCAAACCGGCGGTAGTAATACCTTCACCACTACTGTAACTACCAGCACAACCTTTTATGTCTCGGTGCAGGTGCCGGGCTGTGTGGAAAGCGCTCGCGTCCCTGTAACCGTTACCGTTACCGCCGCTCCCGCTACCGACACTTGGACCGGTGCCGTTAGTAGCGACTGGTTCAACCCCAATAACTGGGCCAGCGGCTGCGTACCCAACTGCGGGACGACCGTGACAATTCCCTTCCCAGTCGCTTCTGGACGCTATCCAGAGATTGGCTGGAACCCCATCCCCGCCGCCTGTAATAGCATCACGATCGCTGCGGGGGCGTCGCTGACCTTCACAGACGTGAGTGCCCAGTTAGATGTGTGTGGGGACTTCATTCACAGCGGAGCGCTCAACACCACCTCAGGTGGGCGGGTGCGCTTCATCGGAAGCGGCGTACAGAACTACACGCGCGCTGCCGGGGCTACCGGAAACTTCTACCAGGTGATTGTAGATAAGCCCGCCGCCACCCTGGCCAACCGTCGCGTGGAAGTAACGCTTGGCAACATGACCATCACTAACCAGCTCCACCTCGTAGATGGCCGCATCGCTACCCTTGCCACAAATGCCGTGGTGATCACGAATGCCAACCCCGGTTCTATCGTAGGGTACAATGTCAATAACTACATCCAGGGGCGGCTCCAGCGGGCCATTCAAAATACCGGCGGCCTGTATGCCCTGCCGGTAGGCGATATCCATCCAGCCCAGCTCGCCACCGGAAAAGGCTATCAGCTCGCCGAAATCACCCTCTCCAATCCCACGAATGTTACGGCCCTGCTGAGCTTTTTCACCCCTATCTCGCAGACGATACCCGCCACTGCCGAGCCAGTCTGCGGCACGAACTACAACTGCGCCATAGATAACGGCTTCTGGACGATTAGCCTCGCCGGCGGCAACGCTACGGGCACTACGTACGACCTGACCCTCTATCCCCTTGGCTACGGCCCCACCTGCACCACCAGCCCCTACTTCAGCATCATGAAACGGGAAGGCGGCCCCTGGTACCTGAATGGCACCTGCTGTGCGACCTCCAGCCTTACCTCGGGCGTGTGCCGGAATGGCTTCAATAATGGCTTCTCGGACTTTGTGGTGGTGGGCTCTACGACGCCGCTTCCTATCGCTGCGCTGACTCTCCAAGCTAAGCCAGAAGCACCCAATATCCACCTCACATGGAAGGCCGACGCTGAAGACAATGTCCACACCTACCGCCTGCTGCGCGGGGAGACGGTTGGTAGCCTTCGGCCCCTGACCGAAGTAACTGCCGATCGGAGCCGGACCTACGAATACACCGATGCCACGGTAAAGCCCGGCACGCTCTACTACTATCAGGTAGTGGCGCTCTCTGCCAGCGGTCAGGAGGTGCTTCGGAGCAATGCCGTACAAGCTATCCTGCCGACCGAGGGCTTTGCCTTCGCTGCGACCCTCCAGCCCAATCCCACCCGAAACGACATTACACTCTACCTCCAGCTGCCTGAATCAGACGCTCTCGAGGTCGAAGTCGTCAATGCCCTTGGGCAGACCGTCTGGCGCTGGAAAGGTGACCTGCAGGCCGGTTTGAATGCGGTGCCGATCCCAGCACACACCTGGGCGAAAGGCGTCTATCTCGTTCGCCTCGTCGGGGCGCGCTACGAGTGGAGTGGCCGCTTCATCCGGGAATAGAAGGCGTCCTACCCTGCAAAAGCCGGGGGGCGGGCCATGCGCCTGCTCCCCGGCGTCCTTTATGGGGCATACCTCCGGACCACACCGGGCCTTTCGGGGGCGAGCTTAGCGTGCTACTTTTCCACAGGCTGTAAGGCAATCAGCGTTTCGCCTGTGGAGCGCAAAAGTCTGTGTGCTTTTTCCATCTTTGTCGGGATGGAGCTACGAGAGACGCTACTCCCAGGGTTTGGGAAAAAGTACACGCTCACGCTGGCTACCGGGGAGAAGATTACAGTCATCGTCTACCAGAATGGCCAGCGGGAGCTTTACCTTACGGAGAAAGGGGAGGAGGACCCCTCCTACTCGGTGCGGCTCACGGATGAAGAGGCGCGAGAATTAGCCTTTGTATTAGGGGGGGTGCGGTATCAACCGCTGCCTTCGGATAAGATGAACCTGATATTCCGGGAGCTGGTGGTGGAGTGGATTCCGGTAGCGGCTGCTTGCCCCATGGCCGGCAAGACGTTATCTGACCTGGCGGTACGACGTCTCACCGGCGCCTCCGTCATCGCTATCCTACGGGGGGAAACCATCATCCCCACCCCCGACCCCTATGAGGAGGTTATCCAACCTGGCGATACGCTCGTCGTCGTAGGTACCCGCCCCCAAATAGAAAAAGTCCTCCCCCTCTGCCGCCCCCAGACTTGAGCCCATGCACATTACCGAATTTGGCGTCATAGGGGTCTATTTCATCGTCATCTTCCTGGCGATTTATGGGCTGGAGCGGCTCCGCGTGCCCAATATCTTGGGTTTTTTAGCCCTGGGGCTAATCAGTCAGTATTTAGGGCGCTACTTGGTGCCCTTACCCCTGACCGAGGCTTTTCCACTGATTGGGGAGCTGGCGGTCTGGCTTCTGTTTTTCTTCATCGGTCTGGAATACTCCCCCGAGGCGCTGGCCCGCATGAGTCGCAGCCTCTGGAAACCCGGCCTGATAGACTTTGGCGTCAACTTTTTTGTGCCGCTGCTGCTCCTCTCTACGCTGGCTTATCCCTTTTCTCAGGCGCTGGTACTGAGCGCGGCTCTCTACCCCAGCAGTACGGTCATCGTAGCCAGGCTCCTGGCTGATACCCGCCGCCTGGCCAGTAGCGAAGCGGAACTTCTCATCGGCGTCCTAATCTTCGAAGATGTGATTGGTATTCTCCTGCTGACATTTTTAGGGGGTGCGGGTCATACAGAGCGTTCTTTATACAGCATCTTGGCTCTGGCAGGAAGTTTTCTCATGGTCGTAGGGGTATTTATGCTACTCAGCCGGTGGGGCCTTCACCTGATTGAACGGTTGCTAACGCCCCTTGCCGGGCATGAGTTGGCCGTTTTTCTGGTGGTAGGGCTCGTTTTGGGATTGGGCGCTTTGGGGCATGCCATAGGGCTCTCAGGTGCACTCCTCACTTTTCTTTTAGGTGTGCTCATCCCGGAAGAGAACCCATTTTATGAAACGGCGAGTCGTATGCTTGTTCCTTTCAAGGAGCTGGCAGTTGGGCTATTTTTCTTTGCAATTCCCTCTACCATGGTCCTGACGCAGGTGCCGGGCTTGTCAGTACTTAGTCTTAGCCTGCTGGGCATGGGGCTGAAGGGGGTTTCTACCTATATAGGGGCGTGGGTGTATGGGCTTGGGCCGCGAGGACGCTACCGGGCCGCTTTGAGTTTCCTACCAAAAGGGGAGTTTTCCCTGCTTTTTGCGCAGCTCGGGCAGGCTGTGAGCGGGCTCATAGTGGGCATAGTCATCTTATCCAGCGTGGTAGGGACGATTCTTTTTGTACAAGCGGAGCGCCTGAGTGATTACCTCGTCCCTCGAAAGCCTAAGAAAGGCGCTGTAGGCGCTTCGGTGGCAAGGGGATGAAGAGTCCCTTGTCGCAGAAGCCAACGTTCGTCCGAGGCCTGCGCAAGGACAGGATTGTGGGTAGCCACCAGAAGGGCGGTCTGCTCCTCCCGCACCAAGCGGGTGAAAAGTTCCCACACCTGGTGAGCCTGTTCGGTGTCCAGGTTGCCGGTGGGTTCGTCGGCTAAGATGAGGCGCGGGCTAAGGAAGAGGGCTCTGGCGATGGCGATGCGCTGCTGCTCGCCACCGGAAAGCTGCGTGGGAAAGGCGTAAGCCCGGTGGGAGAGGCCCACGCGCTCGAGCCAGGAGAGAGCCCGGGCCTTGAGCCTATCAAAGCGCTCCCCGCCAATCACGCCTGGCAGCGCGACATTTTCCCAGGCGCGCAGCTCCGCAATGAGATGAAAAAACTGAAATACAAAGCCGATATTTCTATTACGCCAGCGGGCTTTTTCGTCATTAGACAGGGAAAGTAGGGGCTTCCCTTGCCAGAAAATCTCACCCTGGTCAGGCTTTTCCAGCAGGGCTAAGAGGTAGAGCAAGGTCGTTTTGCCTGAGCCGGAGTGGCCCATGATGGTGTAAAGGCGACCGCTTTCCAGCGTCAACGTGATATTACTGAGGATAGTCCGCCCCTCATAACTCTTTTGTAGGTTTGCCGTGTGCAGAAGCGGGGCCTCCATGCTTTTCCGAAGGTACAATTTTTCCGTTATGCCTTCGTGGGTGGCGTGGCGACGCTGGTGGATATGGGGGTGTACGGGATGCTGACCCATCTGGGGGGGGTGGAACACTGGATAGCCTTAGCAGTGAGCTTCGGCACCGGGGTCATCACCAACTTCGGTTTGTCTCGCCAGTGGGCTTTTGCGGCCAAGGTAGAAAAGTGGCATCGGCAGTTTATTCGGTTTTTGGTGGTCATAGGGGTAATATATCTGGTGAATGGATGGTTCATGCGGGGCTTGTATCTTATCTGGCCGTCGATGCTATGGCGGAATTTCTGGGTACGGGGGGTAGCGGCTATGGGTACTTTGCCGCTCAGCTACTATCTCCATCGGCGGGTGAGTTTCCGACAGGGGCCGATTTTCTCGTGAAAGTCGCTACCTTTGAGGAAGGATGACCTGGTACCTGCGCAAAGAGGAAGGCATCCGCACGCCATCTGAGGCGAAGATTGGGGCGCCTGACGGCCTGTGGGTCAAATGTCCTAACTGCCAAAAACCCCTCCACATTCAGGACCTCATAAACTCCCTGTATGTGTGCACCAACTGTGGCAACCACCTGCCCATCGGCAGCCAGGAGTACTTCAGGATTCTTTTCGAGAAGGATGGATACGAAGTGCTTTTTGAGAATATCCTGCCCACCGACCCGCTGGGCTTTGTAGATAGCAAGCCCTACACGACGCGCCTTTTAGAAGCGCAACGTAAAACGGGCCTGACCGAAGCGGTTCGCTGTGCGGTGGGAAACATCGGCCCCTATCGCGCTGCGGTAGCTGTGATGGACTTTGGGTTTATTGGGGGAAGCATGGGAAGCGTAGTGGGGGAAAGGATCGCGCGGCTCATTCAGCGAGCCGTAGAAGAGCGTCTGCCGCTTCTGATTATTTCTCGGAGTGGTGGGGCTCGGATGATGGAGGGTTCGCTAAGCCTGGTGCAGATGGCCAAGACAGCTGCTTGGCTGTCCGAATACGGCAAGACAGGGCTGCCCTACATTTCGGTGCTGACGGACCCGACAATGGGGGGAGTTACGGCCAGCTTCGCGATGCTGGGGGATATCAACATCGCCGAGCCTAAGGCCCTGATTGGTTTTGCCGGGCCACGGGTAATCCGAGAAGCTACCGGTAAAGACCTCCCCCCTGGCTTCCAGGAAGCCGAGTTCCAGTTAGAACATGGCTTCATCGACCTGATTGTCGACCGCCGCCAGCTTAAAAGCACCCTCCTGCGCCTGTGGAATATGCTCTTGTAGGGTCGGACGAAAAATCCTACGCCACCGCGAGCATGATCTTACTAAACGCAGTAAAAAGAGATAGGAAGACTTGCCTGTCGTTGTCAGGCTTTTCAGCGCCCTTGTAAGGGGAAGTAAACTCTGCCTAAAAGCGCGCCGATGCCATTGAGGGGTATTCCCATAAAAAAAGGCACCCTGCAGGGTGCCTTTCTGCTGGTCTTTCACTGTGGCGCCCAGCTCGATAGCTGTTAGCGCCTGGCTTAGAAGTCGTCCGTCTGCATGATGTCGCTTTCTGTGGCATCCGCCGTCTCAGCCACGCCAATCACAACAGAGAGAAGCTCTTCGGCCGACGCATTGGCGGATATTTGAACATTGAAAACCAGGAAATAAACATCGCCTGCCTTTTTGTAGGCGTAACTGCCAATCTTGAAGGAGCCATTTTTCTCCAGAAGGGCTTGCGACAGGGCCGGAGGAGGCGTAGAAGAAAACTTGGCCGCAGGTGACCAAATCTCACGGATTTCCATCTTTCTAAGCGTCTCCGTGCCTGAGTTGATAAAAACTACCTGCGTGCGATCACCTTCTGTGGTAAAAATGAGCTTGAAGTCGCCATCCTTATCCACCGTGTACTTAAGACCCAACTTCTTGAGGGCTTTTTCTACACGCTGATCAGGTTCACCGGCTTGCAAACGGGCTTTTGGTGTAAAGCCCGGGACGGCTATCCCAAAGAGGACTGCCATCACTACAATGGGCAACGTTTTCATTCCGCAAAGTTATAGCTATTTTGACAAAGTCAAGAGACCGTACTAAAACACATCTGACCTCAGCGTTTTTCATCCCGCCGCATCGTCTGTGCAGAGAGCCATCAGTCTTACTGCATCCATCCCATGGAAAAGAATCTCTGCTGAAACACCCATTGCCGGGTTGTCGTTTTTGCGTAGCTCCTCTGGTCATGGACCGGCCTGATTGAGAATAGGCTTTCCCTGCTTACTTTGGGGCATGGGTGTATGGGGATGGATAGGGCTTCTGGTGGTTTTATGGGAGAAGTGGGGGGGGCCGTATGGACGGGTGGGGCCTGGGGCCTATCTGATGGCGGGGGCACAGGGAGAAGTCTATCTTGGGGAGGGGCGATGGGTATGGCGCCTCAGTGGCGGGCGATGGGAGAGCGTGGGGCTTCTACCGGGGGAAGGCCGGACAGGTGCCGTGGATGCCGAGGGGCGTCTCTGGATAGCCGGCCTCAATAGCCTCTACTTTCAAAAAGAAAGACACACGCACACGCTGCCCCTTCCCCAGGCAGGCTGGGGGGAGATGCTCTGGCAGCTCCCCAGCGGCATCGCCATCCGGGGGACCAGTCGGAGCTTCTGGATACCTTACTCGACCCAGCTCAAGGCCTATCCCCTTCCGGGTGTCCTTATCGGCGCCGACACGGCTGGACTATGGGTACAGCAGGGCGATACCATTCTCAGGGGCTATCCTTCCGGGTGGGAAGTGGCCTTTCTCTGTCCTATTCCCTTGCAAGCCCTCTCCTGGCAGGGCGAAACGGGATGGGTCCTTTCCCGCCAGGGCGGTCTGTATCGCCTCACCCGAAAAGGCCTCTTCAAAGTCGTAGAAGGCGTTCGGCTCTTGACGGGGCAGTATTATATCCAGGCTAATCAAGTCTATACTCTACCCGAAAAGACACCCCTCTGGAAAGGCCCAGAAGATATCTACACGGCCTGCAGAGGCCTAAATGGCGATATTCTCTGGCTCCTTAGCCCCACAGGCCTAACAGCTTTATATCCTCGGACGAGCGCCCGCTGGCAGCATACCTTCCCGGGGGGCTTCACGAGCTGGAAGAAAGACTCCACCCACTGGGTCGTCTGGCAAGGCGAAACCGCTTACCTCCCCGAGAAGGGCACCAGCCACCGTTACCCGGCCATCCTCATTGATGCCGCTTATAGGCATAGCCCAGAGAAAGGCTTCTGGCTATGGGCTACCCCCAGTGGCCTGCTGGAGGAATCCGGTCGCTTCGTCGCCGAGCAAGGGTATTATATCAAGTCCGTCGATGCTCGGGGAGAAAAGCTTGCCTGGGCAGTGGGGAAAGAGGTCTTCATTCAGACCGCCTCCAATGAGCGGCGGCGATATACGTTTCCGATGGTCGTGCAGGGCGTAGGCTGGGCGAATGACACCTTATGGGCATGGGGTGGAACGTATGTGTACTATTACACCCGCAGCGGATGGCGAGGGGAGAAGGTAGGCGGGTTTATCGAGGAGGGACGAGTATGGGAGGGGCGACTTGGGATTCGAGTAGGGACAGGATGGCTTTGGCGGCATAGAACGGGGTGGGATACGCTCTCGGAGGCGCCATGGCTCCGCAGCGCCCTGCCAGTCAGTGCGACATGGGGCCGGCTCTTAGCTGCCTGGCGCACAGAAAACAAACGTTACCTCCTCCTCTCCCATGGCCTCATAGAAATAGCGGAGCGCCAGTTAGCCTTGCCACCCTTGCACTTACAGACTACGCTCACGGGCCCCGGCCTCCAGCGCACCGGAACCAACACCTACGAAGTGCCCGCCGAAAAAGCGTTTCTTTCTCTGAGCTGGGAGGTCATAGCACCGTTTTTACCGGCGCATGCGACGGTATACTACCAGATAGGGGAACAGCCGCTGATGGTAGCCGCAGGCCGCGAGCTCCTTTTGAATCTCCCCCCAGAAGGCGATGTGCCGCTTAGGCTCTTAGTGTCGCATCCCTGGTACGCCCAGCCCCGCTCGTATGAATGGGTCATCCGGGTCATCCCCCCCTGGTATAAGACCACCTATGCCCGGGTGGGGGCAGGCGTGCTCGTACTACTCCTCCTGAGTGCGGGAGTGGCCTTGCGGGAATGGTACCACCGACAGCTGCAAAGGCGTTTGGCTGCTGAAAGAGCCGCCCTATCTGAAAAAGTCCAGCGCCAGCAAACCCAGATCCTCCAAAATGAACGCATGGCCAACCTCGGTGTGATGGCCGCCCACATCGCGCACGAAATCAACACCCCGCTGGGTATCATTCAGTCTGCCCTCTCCGAAGTAGAGAGTCGATTAGCGAGCTTGCGCCCACCGGTGATCAAGCCGCAGCAGCCGCCACAAACCCCCGCCGAACGCCGGGCACTCTACGAAGTCTGGCAAAAAATGCACCCCGATCTGTCTGCCGCGCTCCTGCAGCAGCTCGTCACCTTAGGCTACACGCCCAGCCAGTGGCCCGATCTCGCACCCCTCTTAGAAAGCCCACACACCCTCCACACTTGGCTCACCTGGGTCCAGGTAGACACCTACCTCTCCCAAGCGCGTGTCGCCGCCGAAAAGCTCCAGCAGCGCGTACAACGTATTCGCACCTATGTCCGAGAAATCCGGGAAAGCAGCGAAGAAACGCACTTCAGCCTGCAAGAAAGTCTCAGTCGAACATTAGACTTCTACAAGCCTCTTTTACGAAAAGTCCACGTGGAAACCCAATGGCCCCCCGAGCCCCTCTGGGTAAAAGGCGACCCCGCCCGCTTGGACCAAGTGTGGGCTAACCTCATTCAAAACGCCATCCAAGCCATGCCCCCTGAAAAAGGCTATTTACGGATAGAAGTTCGCCGAGAAGAGGCTAACCGCGCACTCATTCTCATCCAGGATAATGGCCATGGCATCCCGCCCGAAATCCGGGAACGGATATTTGACCCGCTCTTTACGACAAAGGCGCCCGGAGAAGGTACCGGTCTGGGCCTCCCCATCTGCCGACAAATCGTAGAACTACACGGCGGGCAGCTGAGGCTTCTGCATAGCGAACCGGGATATACGCTATTTGGCGTATGGCTACCCCTGGTAGAAGAGCCAAAAGAAGGCAAATGAGTTAGGCGCGCACCACGTCTCCGCAAACAGCTTTATCCCATTTTTTTCTCCGCTAATAGGCTCCGCATCCTATCCGCGGTGCCGCCAGGCCGCCCCCAAAAGCCCCACCAGCATCACCCCAATCCCCCCCCAGAGCAGGCTTATCAGCGGCTTGTACAAAATCTTCACCGACACAAAGGCGTCCGGACTGCGTCGCTTCTTGATGAGAAAGTAGACTTTCCGAGCAGCGGGGTCTATCCGCTCTACGCTCACGCTTAGTCCATAAGCCGGTACAGACGTGGGCGGCGTAAGAAGCTCCCGCTCTTGAATCATAAACTGCACCGGAAAGCGCTGCGAAAGTCCAGAAAAACTTCGCCAGAGCTGCATCCAGGCTCGATATGTAGGCACAGATGACCCCTCCACCTCAGTAAGTTTTTCAAAGTAAATGTGCAAGCCTTCTTCCTCCCAATGGGCTGTATCCCCAATAGATAGGGCGATATCCTGCACGGCTATGGGCGGGCCTTCCACTCGGGGTAAGCTCGTCAGATGCACATACAGGTCGCCATGCCACAGTCGCACATGGGCTGGGTGCGCAAGGAGCCCCGTCTTTTCGCTGAGGTCCGCCTCCAAAAGAAGCGGGTAGGCTTTCACGCTGTCCGAATAGGGAAGGAGCACGACCCGATAGCGATAGGTATTATCCGCAGGCTCGACAGGGAGGATAGCGATGTTTTCCTCAATAAACCGCACCTGAGGACGGGAAGAGACCGGAATGATAGGCCTGCCCCGCTCCGCAAAAAGCTGATCTGGTAGCCATATCTGATACGCATATCCCAGGCTATCCCGGAAACGCCAGAGCGTCTGCCCCTCCTGTGCTAATATAGCCTCGAAGTCTTTCAGGGGCGGCATCGGCTGAAGAAGCCCTTCGTACCGCACCCAGTAGCCCATCGCGGCTACCTGCGCCCCCTTCGGAATAAGGAGGTTATCGCCTTGGCCCGAAGCGCCCGGCCCCAGCGGCACACTGAGAACTTTCTGATACCCGCTGGAAAAAAGGGCACCTATCACCATGAGGGCAAAGCCTAAATGGGCAAGAGCCCCCGGCCAAGAAGCTCGCCGTGGAGGCCACAGGACAGCTAACGCCCCACCTACTGTCACCAGCGCCCCACCCAGCAGGAGATCATCTACTATCAGAAACACCGTCGCCCGTACACTCTCTATGGAAAATCGCTCCAGCGCCCCCCTATAAGCCTCATGATACACGAAGTCCCATTCCTTGTACCACAGGAGGCCTACGATGCCAGATAGCAGGAGCGTGCTTATTCCACTCACCCAGTTCCAGCCTCGCCGGCGCCACGCCGCCATGAAAGCATACCCTATGAGAAAGAGGACCAATGCCGTCAGAGGCGCCACAGCCTCGTAATAGGTTCGCAAGACTTCCCGTCCCAAGGCCCACTTTGTACCTAAGAGGAGGTTCAGCACTGGCAAGGAAGTCAGCCCCAGCACGATACCCGCTATCACGATGAAAGTGAGCGCGCCTATTCCCAGGGCAGAGCGAAAGAGCGAGAGGCGAGAGGGGGAAGACGGTTGGGCTTTTCGCAGAGCCCATATCGTGGGGGCCAATAGGCTCACGAGCACGCCATAACCGAGTCCACCGCCCAGCCCC
Source organism: Sphingobacterium sp. (assembly GCA_028276345.1). GTDB lineage: Bacteria > Bacteroidota > Bacteroidia > SpSt-205 > SpSt-205 > JAPYWM01. Next base: position 33,062 of record JAPYWM010000001.1, on the reverse strand, counting down.
AAGTCGGTAAAGCTATGGACAGAGCTTTCTGCGAGGACGCCACTGCGGGTCAAGTATGCGCTATACAGCACCAGAGGCCAGCTTAGCGCAGTGAAGAAAAGCGCTGTCGTTTCATGTGAGCGGGTGCGGCGATATAGCCAGACGAAGTGTCCGCCTGCAATCAAAACGAGCCACGGGGCGAGCGAGGCGTTTTCCACAGGGTCCCAGTTCCAGTAGCCACCGAAGTTCAGGGTTTCGTAGGCCCAGAGGGCGCCCAGCGCAATCCCCACGCCCAATCCGCCTGCCGCTAACCAGGTAAAGTGCAGAAGCGCACGACTACCCGTCGGCTGGCGAAATGTATAAAGCGCCTGCAAGTACGGCAGCAGGGTCAGCGCATAGCCCAGAAACAACATCGGCGGATGAATGACCATCCAGAAGCTTTGCAGGAGGGGATTCAGGCCGTTGCCATCAGCCGGCACGAAGCCCTCCGGCACGTCGGGCCTCACCTCCCACAGATACAGAAAAGGAAAGCTACCTAACTGCCCACCAAAGAGGGGCACCCACAAGAGACCGGCAGCCCCTATGAGCCATTTAGCCGGCCATCGTCGCCAGAGACCTACGCCCATGAGAGCCACCCCCAGCCCGATTAGCCATCCCACGGGCAAAAAGGCCACCGATAGAAGAATGCCCCCCATTACCCCCATGCGCCAGGGGAGGGCCATACCCCCACCAGTCAGGAGGAATGCCGCCCCACCTGCCCCGATACCCAGCACCCAGCGAGGCACCGTCACCCCCAGTAGGAAAGTCGCAAGAAAGGCATTCCAGACGGAGAGGCCCGCTAAGAGAAAGGCGTTCTCTTCCCAGGGGCGGCGCAAGAAAAGAAGCACCCACCCCAGCACCACCTGCCAGAAAAGCCACAAGAGAAAGCTGCCCTCCTGCCCTTCCCACACCGCTGCCAGGGTATAAGCCGTCGGCAGGAGCTTAGACCCATGCGTCCAGGCATAGTGAAACTCAAACCGGTGAGCAAGGAGGGCGTAAAAGAGTAGCCCTATCGCTAAAAGCACCCCTACACTATGGAGGAGCCAGGCTCCGTAGGCAGCCTTTTGCCAGGGGGGCGCTTTTCGGCTCCGCCAAAAGGCATAGCTCCCCCACAGGGCGCCTACCCACGCCGCCGATATGCTCAGAAGGCCCACCACCTGCATCACGTCCTCAAACAAAAGTACGACAGCGCGTCAGAAAAATAACGCAGGCGGGGCCTGCCTCCTGACAGGCCCCGCACAGAATTCTCTCTGACAAAATGCCGCCTTTACTCTATCACGGTCAGACGAGTAGCGGAGAGGCCGTATGGCGTCTCTAAGCGGAGGAAGTACTGTCCTGCCGGCAGGTTCAGCGTTTCCTGGAAGGTGCCAGCCGGCTGGAGGCCTAAGTCCCGGAGGAGCACTTCCCGGCCATCCAGCGTGTAAGCCCGTAGACGCACAGCCATCGGCTGATGTAACGTATAAGTCACGACAGCCTCTCGGTAGGCAGGATTGCTCACAGGACGAAAGGCATACATAGCGCTCATCCCACGACCGAGCGAGGCAGGCGCTGATGAGATAACCACAGCATACCGAAATGTCGTATCGAGCCAGGCATTATTCCCTAAGAGAACGGGTCTGAGGTTAGTCGTATCTTTATTATCTGCGTCACTGAGAGCCGGAATGAAAGCCCGAACTTTTACCCGAAGCGTATCGCTACCTTCGGTAGCGGAGGTGCGAATGCAGACACGGGCGCATCCGATGGGTGGCGTCTGCCCCGCCGGGCCTGCCGACGTGCCTGGATTCTGATAAACGACAAAGTTCGCATAATCCGTCGCCCCACTCCCCCACTGCTTGTAGCGATGGAGCTGGTCAAATATGATAGGCCCTGCCGACGGGTCGGAAACATTATACGCAAAAGGATTACCGCTTTGATCTGTAATCAGCCCCTGATCCAGCCTCAGCGAGTCTACCCAGATGGCGTAGTTAGGATAAACAGTAAAAGACCCTTGCTGGGCTTGGTCCGGGAAGGTGAAATAGATCGTTAGACTGGTGTCTCTGCCAGGGGGCAGCCAGAGAGGATCAGGCCTAAACCCATAAGGGGTCGGGCTATTATTCGCATCTGGCGTACACTGATTACACTGCCCATACACGAGGGCAGCTCCGATTAGGGATAGTACTACGTACCGCATATCAGAGCAAATATACGCCATTTCCGAAATCCGCAAGAGGGGGAATCGCCCGCTTCCGAATAGCAAAGTGCGTTAGGTATTCTGAGAAGGCGTGGCGGGGAGGGGGCGCAGGGTGTAGCGCACTGCTACGGCATGCTGTAAATGGGTAGATGGGAGCGGCTCTAAAAGGACATGCCTGATAGGGGTACCTACTTTTAGCTCAGGTAGGGGTAGACCCAGCCTTTGCCGGGGGAAAATACCCCAGGCCACGACCGCCTGCGTAAGCGAAAGACCCCACTGCTCCACGAGAGAGAAAAACAAGGCAGGGCCTTCGGGAAGGGTGGCTATGCCCGGCGCCGCATCAGCCCAGGGATGGTCCTTTTCCTCGGGTGGAAGGCGCTCATGATAGGAGGCAATCAGAAGAAGCTCCCCTTTCCGGATGGCTGTCCAAAGGGCTTTCTGGTCGGCAGGCTCCTGCAGCGGGGGATGGACTTTCCAGGTGGGGTCGTAGGAGAGGAGCCGCTCCGCAGAAAAGAGCAGATACGGCAGAGCCGTAAAAGCCGTAAGGTTTTCTTCACGGGCTGCTTTTAGGCCCTGGCGGGTGGTGAGGGGGCCGATGAGAAGGGTACCGGCGGCCCGGCGATGACTCTCCGCTAAAAGGCGGATGGCGAGCGTTTCGGCCATAGGCGGGGTGCCCCGCCAGCCCGAGAGGGCGAGAAGGGGGATTTGCGGGACACCATCCTCTTCGGCTATCGCCTCCCAGAAAGGCACTATGAACACCGGCCCACCTAAATAGCGGAGGTAGCTTAGCGCTTCCAGCAGGCCTTTCCACGGGATAGGCGCGAGGAGCGGCAGCGTCCAGCCCCAGGCGCCGGCTGCTCGGAGACTTTCCAGCGGAGCTATGTGGTCCCCCGCCCAGAAGCTTGCCAGAAGGTGGAGGGAGATGGGAGCGCTTTGGGCTTCGGCCAGGAGGGTGGCTATCACGTCGGGATCGCTCCAGCCGATCGGAGAGGCTACGAGCGCTTCGGTATAGCCTGCCTGCTGAAGGCGTGCTGAGAGGGCTGTGAGGGTTTCGGCGCGGGGGTCATCGGGCCAGCGCGTCCAAGCGAGGAGGTCTACTCCCCCCGGAATCACATAGCCCCGGGGCTGCTCTGAAACCGGCTCCACCCCTCGCAAGAGGCCCTCCTCTACCTCTAAGTAGACGACTTTTTCATGCCAGGGCGAGGTAGGGTCTATGACCTGATAGGGTCCGAAAGCCATCGCCACAAAGCTATGAGTTCTGGGAGGGGAATTTCGTGGGGTCGGCGGGTGGCAAGGTGCGGTGGACAGGAGAAACCAGCACTGCGGAGGTTTCGGCTGAGGGTCTGGCGCGGCTGACGAAAAGCCGCCCGCACAATGGCAGCAAAAGAAGGCCAGTCTTTTAGCGGGATTTGCGGCAAGCGGGTAAAACGAATCACTTCACTGAGCACCTTAGGCGGTGGGGAGAAGCTTCCCGGTCGCACCGTACGCAGCCGCTCCACCTGATACACCACCTGAAAGAGCGCCGATAACCGCCCAAATTGCCTTTCGCCCGGCCGGGCATACAGGCGCTGGGCGACCTCCTTTTGTAGCATGAGCACACCACCCCGTATCCACGCCCGATGTTCCAAAACCCGCATCAGAAACGGCCCAGTAATGCTATAGGGGAGGTTGCTCACGAGGTACAAGGGCACCTCAGGCCAGAAGACTTCCAGCGCATCGCCCAGAATCCAAGTGGCCTGTGGGTAGGTTTCCACGAGCTTCTGATGATACTGGGGGTCTATCTCTATGCCAATGAGGGGGTTAGGCCGCTGTACAAGGTACTTAGAGAGGATACCTGGGCCAGGGCCGATTTCCAGCAGAACCTCATCGGGCTGGGGGCAGGCGGCCCCAGCGATAGCGCGGGCGATGTTTTCATCTCGGAGGAAGTGCTGATCATAGCGCTGTGGCATGCCGGTTTATTCCAGAGATGGGGGCGTAAAGGTGAGCGGGATGTCGTGGTAGCTGGCGGGGAATGTATAGTCCTGCCTTAGCGGATGGCCTTCCCAGTCTTCGGGCAGGAGGATGCGGCGCAGGTTAGGATGCCCAGCGAAGCGCACGCCCACCAGGTCGTAGGCTTCTCGCTCGTGCCAAAGCGCCGCTGGCCAAACCGCCGCTGCGGAGGGAACCGCCTCCGTCTCTGGGATAGAAAAAAGAACGGCTATATCGGTGAGGTGGGGTAGACTGCGCAGATCATAGCGCAGTAGGTAGTTGGGGGGGGCATGGGTAGCGGTGATGAGGAGCAGCGTATCTACATCGCCTTCGTATTTGAGGAAGGTGGCGAGGGTGGGCCACTGGGCAGGATCGGGGAGATGAAGGGTGTAAGTGGGCGGTGTGCCGGTGAGGCTACCCCATGCGCTAAGCGCCCTTAAAAAGGATTCGTTCCAGCTCCTGGACATGTTTTTGCAGGTCGCGGTTGGTGTGGAGGTAGCTTTCTACCCACTCGAGGCTGTGGAGGATGGTGGAGTGGTCGCGCCCGCCGAAGCGTTCTCCGATAGCTTTAAGGGCGTGGTGGGTATGCTTACGGCTGAGGTAGATGGCAATGTGGCGGGCGTAGGCGATTTCTTTGCGGCGGGACTTACCACGCAGCTCTTCGGGGTGAATGCGGAAGTAGTCAGAGGTAGCCTGGATGATTTGCTCGATCGTGACGGCCCGGCTGCGATAGGGCTGGAAGCGCTGGATCACTTCCTGGGCGAGCGCGAGGTTAATCTCCCGGCGGTTGATGGAGGCTTCGGCCATGAGCTGGATGAGGACACCTTCCAGGTCGCGCACATGGGACTGGATATGCTCAGCGATGTATTGGAGGAGGTTTTCAGGAATGTCCAAGCCTTCCTGACGGGTTTTATACTGGAGGATCTGGAGGCGGGTTTCGTAGTCGGGGGGCAGGAGCTGGGCGGCCAAGCCCCAGGAGAAGCGGGAAGTGATACGTTCCGCCAGACCACGCAGCTCCTGCGGCGGCGCATCCGCTGTAATCACCAATTGCCGGCCAGCTTCATGCAAGCTCTTGAAAACGTGAAAGAAAATATCCTGAGTGGATTCCCGGCCGATGAGAAACTGGATGTCATCCAGGATAAAGATGTCTACATTTTCAAATCGGCTGAGAAAGGTGCTGATTTGTTTAGAGCGGACGGCATCCACGTAGTGCTGGGTGAAGCGGTCGGCGTCCAGGTAGGTGATGATCTTGTCGGGGTGGAGGAGGCGGGCGTAGTTGCCGATAGCGTGCGCAAGGTGGGTTTTGCCCTGGCCGACTTCGCCGTAGATGAAGAGGGGGTTGAAAGCCGTCTGTCCGGGGCGCTGGGCTACCGTCATGCCTGCGCTGCGGGCCAGTTGATTGCAGGTGCCGGGAATGAAGTTGTCAAAGGTGTATTTAGGGTTGAGGTTAGTGGGCAAACTCTGCCGGGGCCGCAGACCCGGCAGGATAGTGGGGGACGGCCCGGTTTGCGAAGGGAGATTGGTGGGCACATCCAGTGTGGTAAGAACTTCGTATTCGAGGCGAGCTTTAGGCCCTAAATGCCGCCGGAGCGTCTGCACAATCAGCCGGGAAAAGTGCTCCTCAATATACTCATAAAAAAACTGGCTGGGTACCCGAATGGTAAAGACATCCTCTTTGATGGAGAGGGGCTGTACGGCCTGAAAAAGCACTGTCACAGTAGCCGTGCCGACATTTTCTCGCAAAACGTGCAAGCACTTCTCCCAGAGAGCCTGGGGTGTCAGAGGCTCGGCTTTCACACTCATTCAGCTAAGCCGGGCATGAAAGGGCGCACTACAAACCACAATAGCAAAAAGACCGCCACCACGGCCGCTATGACAAAGAGAACCGTGCGGAGCACATTCTTCCCTTGGAAAGGCACTCGGGTGACCCGGGTGGGGCTATCGCTGCCACCAGTAGAGGCAGGAGGATTTTTCAGAATGGTGAGCCAGTCCAGCTCATAAGACCCCAGCAGGACTTTGTCTCCCTCCTGAAGGGCTTTTTTGATGACGCGCTCACCATTGACGTAAATGCCGTTTTTTGAGCCGATATCCTGGATTTCATACACACCATCTGGGGTGATAGAGAGGATGGCATGACGGCCGGAAACCTCTGGATGATCGATAACCACATCGCAGGCGGAAGACCGCCCAATCAGCAGGGACCGCTTGGGAATAGGGGAGCTACCTTTTGCCATACCCAGCAAAGATAACGCGGGTTGGGCTTATCGGAGCTTGTAGCGCTGGCGACGTTCAGCAGCGGTGGGGATACCAAGCTGATGCCGATACTTGGCCACCGTCCGCCGACGAATCTCAATCCCCCGCTCCTGCAGAAGCTTCACCAGGGCTTCATCTGAGTAGGGATTCTCGGGGTCCTCCCCTTCAATCAGCTCCCGAATATGCCGCCATACGGCTTTATTAGCCACCTCGCCCCCATCGGCGGCACGCACCCCCTCCGAGAAAAAGAACTTGAGCGGATAGATACCACAGGGCGTCTGTATGTACTTGCTATGAGCCACCCGGCTCACCGTGGAGATATCTAACCCCACCGCATTGGCGACATCTTCCAGGATCATGGGGCGCAAGTATTTCTCATCGCAGCCATTAAGGAAAAAGGCCTTCTGCTGCCGCACAATCTCCTCCACGGTAAGACGGAGGGTCCTCTCCCGCTGCTGGAGGTGCTCCATAAACTGCTTAGCGGCTTCTACGCGTTTTTTGATCTCCTCGTAGGTTTCGCGAAGTTCGGGTTCTCTCTGGCGGGCCAATTTTTCTAAGAGTTCTAAGTATTGGCGGCGGATGCGCAGGCGGCGGGGACGGTAATAGACAACCTCGACCTGGAAGGCTCCGTCCTCCCGAAAGTGGAGGATAAAGTCCGGGGAGATGGCTGGGGCGACGGCTTCGTCAGCAGAGAGACCGGGGCGCGGGTCCAACGCAGCAAGCCGACGTATGAGGGCCTTCCAGGTAGCCTCATCCAAGGCCATGCGCCGCTTAATGCGCTCCCACTGGCCTTTTTCCAGGGCTTCGCCATGCTCGGTAACTAGCTTGTGCAGAAGGGGTTTGAGGGGCTCTTCCTGCGGATCCAGCGCTTCTATTTGCAGGCGAAAGGCTTCAAGGAGGTTGCGGGCGCCCACACCGGGCGGCTCCAGCTTGTGTACGACCTGCCCTAAAAGCCGCTCCCACTCCGAAAGCGGCACCTCCCGACCCACTTGATACGCATATTGCCGCGCCAGCTTTTCCAGCGGCACCGATAAAAGCCCCGCCGGCGTGAGATTGTAAATAATAAACTCCACCACTTCTCGCTCCCAATCTTGCAACTCAAAAGGTGCCAACTGCTCTATAAGCGACTCATACAAGCTCTGCGTAGTCCTAAAGTTAAACGGCCCATAAAAATCCTCGGACTCTTCCAGGGCGACCTTAGGCTCTCGGTAGCCGTCTTGGGCATTCCAGTCGGAGTTCTCGTTTTCTTCGGCAGCAGTGGGTGTCTTAGCGGCGGTAAGCATGCGCCCGGGCAGTTCTACCTGTAGGCCGTCAGCGGTAGGGTCGTCAAGGTCTTCTGCTTCTAAGGCCGGGTTTTTTTCTACCTCCTCCTCAATGTGCTGGTCTAAGTCCTGAGCTGGCAGCTCCAGAAGGCGCGCCACCTGAATCTGGCGCAGATTCTGCACCTGGCGAAGGGTCTGGCGCTGGGAAAGGCTCTGCCGAAGATGGTCCATAACGTTCCAGCAAATATAATGCCTCCGACGGATACTGCACCGCATACAGAAAAAGGCCCTGGGCAGGCGCCTCCCAGAGGCCCCAGCGGCGGTCGGCCATTTCTATCGCCGACAGCAGCCTCTCATAGGTAAGGCGGCCCATGGCATACCGCAGGCTGGCCCCCACCAGAAACCGCACCATACCATGTAAAAACCGATTCGCCTCCACATCAAACACGAGCAGCATGGCACCATTGGGATAATCCCGCTTCGACCAGCTTGCCCGATATATACGGCAGGTGGTGTGCGCATAAGCCTTAGCCCCCTTGCAAAAAGCCCCAAAGTCTTTTTCGCCTATCCAGAGCCCTGCCGCTTCCCTAAGGCGTTCTAAGGACGGGAGCTGCGCCACCTCATATACATATCGCCGCCAGAAAAGGGGGATATTCTGACCGAGAAAGTAGCGATAATGCCGGGACAGCGCCGAATGACGCGCATGAAAGGTATCACCTACCTGAAAAAGCGCTGAAACTCGGATGTCCTCGGGTAAAAGCGCATTGAGGCGAGGAAGGAAAGGAGTGGGTAACGGCTTCTCGGTATCCCAGTGGGCATATTGTCCCGTAGCATGCACGCCCCGATCGGTACGGCCGGCGCCTACCACTTCTATCGGATGTGCCAGCAGCTTAGAAAGGGCGGCCTCTAAAGCCCCCGCGACGGTAGACATACCCCCCTGCCGCTGCCAGCCCACATAGGCCGCCCCCTCATACGCTACCTGAATGAGATACCGCATCAAAGCTGCCCAAACGGCCGAAAAACCGTGATGCCGATCACCTTTTCCCGGTGGTCCAGATAGGCGCAGAGGTCTTCGCCCCAGACCCACTTGTGCGCCGCGAGAGAAGCATGCGCAAAGGTGGCCTTGTCCCCCTCCCAAAAAAACACCCCCACATGCGACACATCCAGGAGCGAGTCCGACGGAATGAAGGCAATAATATCCCCATCTCGCAGGAGGGGAAGCCACGCACCCAGCTCGGCTTCGGGTATCCAGAAACGGGGCCGGACGGAAAGACGCTTCTCAATCTGCTGGATGCGCTTCCAGTCGGTAAAGCCCTTATAACGCTCCCGGTGGCGAGAGACATAGGCGATAGTGCGGGCATCTGGCCGCCCAATAGGCAGCCAGCTCCCCCACCCAGCTTCCTCCCAGCCCATAAAAGCATGCGTCAGATAATGATACCGGTCTTCCCAGCGGCAGGGCGGGTAGCTCTCATAGCGCACCCGCAAAAGGGCCTGCACGAAAGCCTTCTCCGGCGAAAGAAGCCCCTCCTGATACCACGCCCCGGCTATCCGCAGCGCCAGAAGGTTTTCTACCGCTGTCATGCAGTCCATCTGCCGGAGGTTGACCAAAAGCTCCTGCGGCCCCATACCTTGCCCGCCACTCCCATACGGCCGTCCCACCCAGCCCTTTGCTACCTGCCGCACCCACGTCCCCCACCCCATCCCCACCTGCACCCGAACCAAACTCTCCGCCTCCTGCAAAGAAGCCCCTACGACCCGGAGCGGAATACTATAAGCTACCAAGCCCTTCTCCTCACGAGGAGAAAAAGTACCCATAGGCGCCTCCGTCACGGGCATAAAGGCCAAAAGCAGAAGGAATGCCCTCATTCCACCCAATCAGCAATAAAAAGATTGGTTTCGCGGGGCTTCTGACCAGCGCGATTACTGGCCCAGATGAGCTTTTTCCCATCCGGCGAAAACATGGGGAAAGCATCAAACTCCGAATCAAACGTGATCTGCCGGAGGCCTGTGCCATCCCGCTCAATCGCAAAAATATTAAACACCCGCCCGCCCTTATCTAAGCTGTGATGATTAGTAGAGAAAAGAATCGTGCGGCCATTAGGGTGGAAGTACGGTGCCCAGTTGGCGCCGGGTAGGTGCGTCACTTGATGCGGAACCATGGAGTCAATATGCATGACGAAAATCTGGAGGTTGGTAGGCTCGACGAGGTTCTGGGCGAGGAGGGCTTTATAACTCTGGATAGCTTCGCCCTGGGGGCGGCTGGCCCGCCAAACGATCGTTTTGGAGTCCGGCCCAAAGAAGGCCCCCCCATCATACCCGAGTTCGCTGGTTAGCTGCCGTAGCGTCTGCGTCTCAAAGTCATACAGCCACAAATCCAGGTCTCCCCCCCGCAAAGAGGTGAAAACCAGATAGCGTCCATCCGGCGAGACGGTAGCTTCCGCATCATAGCCCCGCGCCGGCAAAAAGGCCCGCAGACTATCCGTCCGCGGATCGTAGAGATACAGATCGTATTCGTAAAGAGGCCAGACGTACCGCCCCTTGTACGCCGGCGGCCGGGGACAAGAGTCAGAAACCCCATGTGTAGACGCGTATATAATGCGCCCATCCTTCAGAAAGTAAGAACAGGTAGTCCGGCCCTTCCCCGTAGAGATGCGGCGGTATTTGGGAGGATTATCTAAAAGGTCCAGCAGGAATATCTGGTCGCACCCTTGGGGATTGATAGCCTCCCAGTCGCTCTGAAAGACAATATAGCGCCCCGTTGGGTCAAAGTATCCCTCGGCGTTATTGCCGCCGAAAGTGAGCTGCCGGACATTTCGGAGGTGCTTCTCCTGCGGGTAATGAAGCGGCCGGGGCTTGGCAGAGTTCTCAGAAGCAGCAGGAGGCTTCTGCGCACAGGCCGTGATCAGCCATAAACTGTAAAGCAGGGGACGTCTGAGCACCATGTGACAAAGATAAAGCAGAAGGCGGGGGAGCTGACGGGTAGTCAGGCCGGGAGGCTACGATAAATATACAGCAAGCAACGTAGCCGGGGCATTTCCCCATGCCGCGCGGCGCCCTATCATCCCAAAGCACGTCGCGCCGCGCGCACCGGGATCCCTCCGTGCCCTCGGTCCGCTCTGTGGTGATCGCCCCTTCCTCCGCCGCCAGCAGCTATCCCACAACACCACGCCCCGCTCTAATATGTTCATTATCTTCGCACTATGGAAAAGCTCAGCCTGGCCGATCAGGCGCGACTGGAGTTCTGGCCCGAGCACCAAAAAGCCCTCTACAAGCGCCTCGAGGACAAACACACCCACGTAGAGATTGACGAGAGCGACCCGCTCGCCACCCGAGTCGTCCTCAACATGGGGCCGCAACATCCCGCTACCCACGGCGTCCTCCGAGCCGTACTCCTCTTAGATGGCGAAAAAATCGTCAAAGCCGTCATAGACATCGGCTATCTCCACCGGGGCATCGAGAAAATCGCCGAATACAAAACCCCCCAGGAGTTCATGCCCTACACCGACCGCATGGATTACCTCTCCCCCTACTCCAATAACGTCGCCTGGTGCCTCGCCGTAGAAAAGCTCCTCCAAATCCAAGCCCCACCCCGAGCCCAGTACATCCGCACCATCGCCGCCGAACTCGCCCGTATCTCCTCCCACCTCCTGTGGCTGGGAACAATGGTCATGGATGCCGGCGCCGTCTCTATGTTCCTCTGGACCTTCCGGGAAAGAGAGAAAATCTATAGCATCTTTGACAAACTGGCTGGCGTGCGCTTCACCGTAAGCCATGCCCGGATCGGCGGCGTGCAATACGACATCACCGACGAAACAATCAGCATGATCAAAAGCTTCATCACCGGCTTCTACAAAGAGCTCAAAGACTGGCGCCGCCTCCTCGATAAAAATCCAATCTTCCTCCGCCGGGTCGAAGGCGTGGGCGTCATCTCCAAAGAAGACGCCATCGCTTATGGCTTCACCGGACCAAACCTCCGGGCCTCCGGCGTGCCCTACGATGTGCGCCTCTACGAACCCTACCTGGTCTATAACGATGTGGACTTTGAGGTGCCGGTACGAACCGAAGGCGATATCCTCGCCCGCTACCACGTCCGCATGGCAGAAATGGAACAGAGTGCCCGCATTATTGAACAGCTTTTGGCGAAACTCCCCAAAGGCCCTATCCGCTTAGACAACGCCAAGTACGCCTACCCCTCCAAAGACGAAGTGTACTTCTCCATGGAGGGCATGATCCATGACTTCATGATGACGGACACGGGGCCGCGCGCACCCGCCGGCGTAGAAGTCTACCACGCCATCGAAGCCCCTAAGGGCGAACTCGGCTTCTACATCTACTCAGATGGGACGGGCATCCCGTGGCGAGTCAAAATCAAATCCCCCTCCTTCGCCAACATCCAGGTGTTGGAAAAGCTTCTGGAAGGGGCGATGGTCTCCGACGCTGTGCTCCTCATCGGGTCTGTAGACCCCGTCCTCGGCGAAGCCGATAAATAACCCCGCCCGACATGTGCGGGCTGGCGGGATATTATCTGTGGGAGACCACCCGGGAAAAGCCTCCCCTCCCTCAGGCGTGTAGTCTACTCGCCCATCGAGGGCCGGATGCCCAGGGCACCTGGATAGCCCCTAACGGCCGGGTAGGTTTATCTCACACCCGCCTCAGCATCCTGGACCTCAGCGAAGCCGCCCACCAGCCCTTCCACCTCCATAGCCTCCACCTCGTCTACAACGGCGAAATCTACAACTTCCAGACGCTCGCCAAAGAAAACCGCTACCCCCTCCATACCCGCAGCGACACCGAGGTCATCCTCTGGGCCTACCGCCAGTATGGCGAAGACCTCCCCAAACATCTCCGGGGAATGTTCGCCTTTGCCCTGTATGATGAAACGTCAGAGAAGTGCCTCCTGGTCCGAGACCCTTCTGGCATCAAGCCCCTCTATGTAGCGCAGCGGCCCGAAGGCGTCTACTTTGCCTCCGAGCTGAAGGTCCTCCAAGCCTGGCTGCCAGACCTCATCCCAGAGCCGCTGGCCATCGCCCTCTACCTGCACCTCGGCTTCATCCCCGCCCCCCTCTCCCCCTATAAGGGCGTCTACAAAGTCCGCCCCGGCGAAATGTGGACCATCACCCCAAAAGGCCTCGTCAAACGCCTCTACTACGACCGAACCCACCTCTGGCAAAAAGAACCCCTCACGCTCTCCTGGGAGGAAGCCCAACAGGCCGTAAAAGAAACCCTCCGCCAAGCTGTCCGATCGCACCTCGTGAGTGATGTGCCCGTAGGCCTATTCCTAAGCGGGGGGACAGACTCCTCGCTCGTGGCCGCCTTCGCCAAAGAAGCGGGCCAGGACATCCAAGCTTTTGCGATTGGCTTCGCCGAGGAAAAGTACAACGAACTGCCCTACGCCGAAGGCGTCAGCCAAGCTCTGGGTATCCCCCTGGAAAAAGCCGTCCTGTCCGTAGAGGAGGCCCTCCCCCTCCTCATGGAAATGCCCCGCTGGTACGATGAACCCTTTGGGGACTATTCGGCCGTGCCGACCTATCTCGTCTCGCAGCTGGCAGCTTCCCGGGTCAAGGTCGTCTTAGCCGGCGATGGGGGCGACGAACTCTTTGGGGGGTATCGGCGCTATGAACTGGCCCGGCGGCTCCAACCCCTCTACCCCTTCGTCCCTCCGGGCACCGTGCACCTTGTCCCTTATCTGCCCGGCCGCAAGGCCAAACGCCTCCTCCAGCTCCTCAGAAAGCCCGCCCTCACCTTCCAGAGCCACCTCTTCTCGCAGGAACAGGAGGCTTTCAGCTGGGGAGAAGTAGAAGCCATGGGCCTAACCCATCGGCCAGAAGTCAAGTGGCTCTTCCAGCGAGACCGCCTCCCCGCAGACGCCTTCCTCGCCCAAGCCGCCTGGGAGTTTTTGTACTACCTGCCCGAAGACCTCCTGATGAAGGTAGACCGCGCCTCTATGCAGCATAGCCTGGAAGTGCGAGTACCCCTCTTAGACCGTGGGGTGGTAGAGCTCGCCTGGCGCCTTCCCGTGCACTACAAGTACCCTACAGGCAGTGCCATCCCCCAATACAAGCCTCTCCTGCGTGCTATCCTGCGCGAATTCCTCCCAGCATCGCTGGTAGAACGGCCTAAGTGGGGCTTCGCTTTACCCCTGCGGGTATGGATGCGTAAGGGCCCTCTCCGAGACTGGATACACACCATGACCGATAGCAAGCTCTTGGAGAACGAATGGGGCCTTTCCCCCACGCTGATAAAAAACCTCTGGCGCCAATATGACCGAGGGCGGGAGGAACTGGGCACGCGCTTATGGCTCCTATCGCAGCTCGGCGCCTTTACGCTGGAGCGCCGCCGGAATCGCCTCCGCGAGCCGCAAGGCCTCTATCCCCGCTAAGCATAAACAAGCACGGGGCGGATACGTACAGCGGGCGCAGACTTCCCCCTTAGCGAAAACCGTCGCATAGGGAGACAGCGGCGCCCAACGCCAAGGACCCATGGCTGCCGTCGCCGGAAACACCCCCACCACCGGTACATCCAGCGCCGCCGCTATGTGAAGCGGCCCCGTAGAACCGCTTATCAGCACATCCACCTGCGAGAGAAAGGTTATCAGCTCCGGCAGGGAAAGGAGGCCTTCTGTACGCAGGACCCGCTCCCTCGGCAGAACCGCCGCCACAGGGTCTATGCGTGGCTTCTCCTCAGGGCTCCCAGTGAAGCTAAAGAGTGCTTCGGGATAACGGCGGCGTAAGATTTCTACAAGGGCCACCCAGCTGGAGGTTGGCCATGCCGGCGCACCGCCTTTTCCGCCCACATGCAGGGCGATGCGCAAAGAGGCCCGCCTTAGGGGCTCCGCAATAGCCTCCGGTAAAGCCGCCTGCGGCACCAGCCGCGCCCGATACGAAAGAAGCTCTTCCTGCTTCATGCTTAGCACCCGCTCCTGCCAGGACGCAGGTAGCAGCGGCAGAAGCAAACGCAAGTTCAGAAGGCTCTCATGGAGGAAGCTATACCGACGGGAAACAGAAGGACGTTCGTTGCAAAAGAGCCAGTGATACCATCGGCGGCTGGTCCCGATACGCCGGGGAATCCCCGCCCGAAACGCCCGCCATGCCAGCGAAAAGCGCGGATACACATGTATGATAGCCTGCACCGACGAAAGCGGGGGTTTATCCTCCACTATCCAGGCGGGGTAAGGCGGGTCATGGTGCCCCAAGAGGGGCGCCGCATACCGCTGTACCAGAAAGACTATTTCCAGGTCAGGGCGCGCTTGCGAAAGGAGGTTTGCCATGGGCAAAGTGAGGAGGAGGTCCCCCAGCCGGTCCGTCCGGCTAAGGAGCACCCGCAAAGAGGGTGCGACGGTCCGAATACCCATCGGGCCAGACGTAGCTCGCATAGCCTTTCGCCGCAAAGTAAGTCTGCATCGCTTCTCGGTAGCCGTGCGTGAAGTAAAAGCGCTCGGCGCCAGTAGCTTCCAGACACCGAACAAGCTGGTAAAAGTCAGCGTGGTCAGACAGCACGAATGCCTGATGGAGAGCGGGGGTGCGGCGGTGTTTGCGCAGGAGCAGCCAGCCTGAAGCCTCCGCCACTTCGTAGGGGGCAAAGGCCTGTAGACGCTCTGGCCTCACCTGCGGCGGCAAAAGAATAAAGGCCCCCGCTTCTACCTGGCCGTCTTTCGGGAGGGGCTGCCAGCGGCCCAGCCGAATCCCCTGCGCCTCATACGCCTGATTCATCCGGACGACACTCGGATGCACATAGCGGGGCCCGAGGTCGGGCAGGCTCGCCAAAATCCGCTGGGCCTTCCCCAGCGAGTACGCCAGAAAAATAGCCCGATACTTCTTTCGCTGGCAGGCCTCCCACCAGGCAGCTATCTCAGCTATGACTCCCACCGGGTCAGGCCATCGGTAGACAGGCAGGCCAAAAGTGCATTCCGACAAGACCGCATGGGCCTGGACGGCCTCCCAAGCCTCCGCAGTGGGGTCCGCATCGCATTTGAAGTCCCCCGTCACCAGCATCACATAGCCCCGGTATTCTAAGCGAATCTGTGCCGAGCCCAGAATGTGTCCAGCCGGATGAAAGCTCACCTGCACTTCGCCGATGGTGAGTTTTTCGCCCCAGGGGAGGGACTGAACGGCGACATTGCCCAGTCGTCCCCGCAGAAGCGGCACCGTCGACATACTGCACAGATACACCCTACTTCCCCGCCGCGCATGATCACTATGCGCATGCGTAATCACCGCCCGCGGCACCCGCCGAATGGGATCAATATAAAAATCCCCCGGCGGTACATACAAACCTTTGTCCGTGGGCACCAGAAGAGGCTCTTTCATCCGGCGTGCGGTAGCGGCGGCGGTAGAGACACCGAAAACCTAAAGAACGGCGCCTCCTGAACGAAAGTATGAAACTCGCCGTACTCCCCCGCAGGGTCTACATCTGGGGGTAGCCTTTCCAGAAAAGCCTCATCATAAGGTTCCCCGACTAAGTCAGCGGGTAGGCGGCTGGTATCTACGGCGGTGATGATAGCTCGGATGCCACTTTGCAGCACAGAGCGGACGTAGGCTGGTGAGGCCTCAGAAGTCTCAAGCCAGACTGGGAAAAGCGGCGTAAGATCATACTTCTCTACGAGCTGCGCACGATAAGCGCGAATATCTGTTAGAAACAGGTCGCCAAATGCCACATGAGTGAATCCCTGCTGGCGGGCTTGGCGGAAAAGTTCGCCCATGAGGCTTTCGTAGAGGGTATTGGGGCAAGGGTGTGGGAGGGGCAGGCGCCACAGAGGCAATCCTATCGCCCGCGCCTGGTCGACTACGGCACTGAACGGCACCTCGTGAAAAGGCACATACCCCTCGGGCCGGGTGGTCGTTATCAGGGCCGCCACCGAAAACCCCTCCGCTACTAACCGCTGATAAGCCATGGCGCTGTCTTTCCCAGAGCTCCAAAAGAGGAGCACCTTACTCATACGTAGGCGCAGGGACACGAACAGGTTCGGACAAACCGACGTCCTGCAAAATAGCCTGAGCGGTGGCCGCTGCCGAAAGAATCACCCCCGGCACCCCCGCTCCCGGATGTGTGTTCGTCCCGACTAAGTAAAGGCCTTTGATCCAGTGGCTCTTATTCGGTGGGCGGAGGTTGGCCGTCTGCGTAAGGCGCGGCTCAATCCCCCACGGAGAGCCCCACGTGCAGTTCCGCTCCCGAAGAAAGTCTTCCGGCGTATAAATCGACAACGTATGAATTGTGCCCTCAAGACCATCTAACAGCCGCTGCTGGAGGGAAGTCAAAATCGCTTCCTGATAGCGGGGGGCCATGTCCGCCCAGGATATGCCACTCTGAAGATTGGCCACGGGGGAGAGAATATACAGGCTTTCGCCGCCGGGGGGCGCCCAGCTCCCATCTGTGCGGGTAGGCGCATGCACATAAAGCGAGAAATCCTCCGGCAGAACCTTCCGCCGGAAAATATCCCCCACCAGACCTCGGTAACGGGGACCCAGAACAATGGTATGGTGCGGGAGCGTCTCAGGATAGGTCCGGCTCAGCCCCGCATAAATCAGAAAAGCGCTCATCCCATACTGGTACTGGCGCAGGCGCCAGCGAGCCAGCGTGGGCAGCGCCTCTTTATCTAAGAGCGTAAAATACGTGTGGAAGAAGTCGGCATTGGAAACAACCACATCAGCGGGGATGTCGCCATTGTCCGTCTGGACGGCGACAACCCGTCCACCCCGGGTGTGAATCCGCCGCGCCTCCGTCCTAAGAAGCAGCCGCCCTCCAATGTCCGTAAATAGCTGCGCTAACCCCTGCGCCAGCCCATGCATTCCGCCTCGCACATACCACACCCCCCCAGCCTTTTCCAAGTAGGGGATCATCTGATAGACCGCCGGCGCCCGAAACGGATCACCCCCTATGAAAAGCGGATGGAACGAAAAAATAAACCGGCTCCGCTCGTCTTTGAAAAACTTCGCAGCCAAGCCGTAAGCGGAGCGCAAAGCCTCTAAGCGGAGCGCCTTAGGAAGAAATCGGAGAAGCTCTCGCAGCGTAAAAGGACGGCGACCCAGACCTTCCTCTATGACAGCTTGGTAAAAAGCCCGAGAACGTTCCATGAAGGCCGCATACGCCCGGGCATCGTGGTCGCTAAACCGAGACAGCTGCGCCTTCATCTGCTCCGCATCATCGGTGTAATCTATGTAGCTGCCATCCCAGAAGTAAACCCGATAAAAGGGGTCCAGCTTTTCCCAAGAGAGATAAGCCCGTCGATCTCGCCCCGCTATCTCAAAAAGCTCTTCTACCAGCTCTGGGGCCGTGAGCAGCGAAGGCCCCATATCAAACCGATAGCCCCCCTGCCGAAGGGGCTGGGCCTGACCCCCCGGATAGGCCTGCTTGTCCAAAATAGTCACGTCCAAGCCCACCGCCCTCAGCCGAATCCCCAAAGCCAGACCCCCAAAACCAGCCCCGATTATGACGACTTTTTTACCCATATGCGCTCTGATAACAAATCTTGTGCGGCGAGGTGTGCAGCTATTTGACCGGACTTGAGAGAAAGGGGGAGGCCACCGCCGGGGTGAACCGTACCACTGGCATAATAAAGGCCCTTGACATAAGGGTCGCGGTTGGCTGGCCGGCGAAAAGCGGCCAGTATCCCCTCCGGCGCCATGCCATAGAGGCTTCCGCCCGTACTGTAATGCATGCTCGCCCACTCCGCCGGCGTAATCACCGCCTCCGCCCGTATCCGCTCCGGCGCAAATGCCCCCCACACCTGCCTTATCCGCCTTATCGCCCGCTCTCGAAACCGCATCGTATCCTCCTCCCGCCAGGCCGAACCTACAGGCGGCACATTCAGCAGAACGAACCAGTTTTCGCTCCCGGCTGGCGCATCCGCCGAATCCGTCCGCGCCGAGATGCACACATACACCGTCGGTTCATAATCCAGCCGCCCAGCCGCAATCGCCGCAAACTCCCCCGCATAGTCCCCACTAAATAAGATGTTGTGATGCCCAAAGGGCGAGACCCCCTCCACACCCCACAAAAACACTAAACCAGACAGGCTTTGTTTAGGCGTAGGATAAGTCTTTCGGCCCAGAAGGCTCTGCTGGGCATACGTGTGATCAGTGGCCACGATGATGGCGTCTGCATCAATAAGGCCATTGTGGGTCTCAACGGCAGCTGGGCGCTCCCCCCGCAGGTGAATCCGACGGGCCGGCGTCTCTAAGAAAATCGTTACACCCGCCTCTTGTAAGGCCTCCTCAAAAGCACGCACGATCTGGTAAAGCCCGCCCTTAATGTGATGGTTTCCCAGGCCGTTTTCTACCCAACTGATCAGGTGAAAAGTGGCCGGGAGCGTATAGGGATTGCCACCCACAAAGGTGCTGTAGCGATCAGCAATCTGCACTAAGGGCGCATAGCGTAAAATTTTTTCAGCAGCCTCATGCATCCGTCGGTGCCCGTCTATTAGCGGCAAGTAGGGCAAGTGCCGCCAGAAAAGCGCACTTCGGAGCAGGGTACCCACATCGTGAATAGGCAGCTGCAAAAACACCGGGGCAGCACGCTCATAGAGTCTCCGGGCGTAGGTGAGGTAGTTTTGCCACCGGCCCACCGCCTCAGCGCCTAACTTCGTCCCTATCTCCTCCGCCTGCCGCTCAGCATCATGATACAGCGTAAGCGCCAGCCCATCCGGGAAAAAGTAGTGGGTATGCGGCTCTACGCTCTGAAAGGTGAGCCGGCCCACCCCCAGCATCTCCTCAAAAAAGTGGGGGAAGGTAACCAGCGAAGGCCCGGCATCAAAGCGGTAAGGGCCGACCCAGCGCTCATGGAGTTTGCCGCCTAAGGAGCGATTCTTTTCCAAAAGCGTGACGCGAAAGCCCCGACGAGCAGCGGTAAGGGCCGCACTCAGCCCCGCTATGCCCCCGCCAATCACGACAAGCCGGCGCGACATACGCTTTTCAGCTTTTCCCACAGGCTAAGCACTAAAAGCACTATCGCCAGCATGTAAAAGAAATCCTCCACCGGGATGCTGCCCACCCGAATGCCGAGGTAGTGGGGTTTGTGATACAGTACGATAGGTACAGCGGTGAGGTAGCCATTCAGGAGGAGCTTACCCGGTATAATAGCCAGCACCGTCAGCCAAAAGCGCCGAGTGCCCACCAGTCCCGTCCGCAGCACCCACAGGTCTATCCCAATGGCAACCATTAGGGCTACCGCCGTCAAAAGGGTATACTCAGGCATGCCGACGCTGATAATAGCCCACCACTTCCCACAGAAAAATCGCAATGAACCCTACCACCGGGAAAAAGAGCCACTCTTCTATGGGTAAAAGCCCTAAGCGGAACGGCAGGGTATGGGCCTCCGAAAAGCTCCAATGCCCGCGACTCGTAACTGCTACGTCCCACACCCAGAAAGGTACGCTCATGAGTAACAAACTCCAAACGAGCCGGCGCGGACACGACCAGATAGCCTTTCGCACATTCCAGTGGAAGCTTAGCAGAAAAGGCCCCGCAAAGGCCAGCAGGAGTGCTATCAGATACGACGCCATAAAAGCAGGATGACTATGGTGATGGCAGCGATGAAGCTGATGAAAACCTGCTGCCCCTGCACCAGATTCGCTACGAGAAGGAGCAGCACCAGGAGAAAGAGAAGCACACGCCCCAGGTTAAATAGCACATCCGGGTAAGTAGCCTGCAAGGCGGTACGACGGGGATAAAGCAAGCTGAGCAAAGCGGCAAAGACGCCCCAGGAGAGGTAGTTAGCGAGGGGGATCGCAGGTGTCTCCCACTGCCAGTAACCCCGGATAGCGGTGGCATACGGCTCTAAGAGAACGTCCGTCGCGACCGCGCCGATAGCTACCCAGAGGGCTCGTTTAAGGCGACCTTGCGGCCCAAGGAGACCCCATAGCCCCACTAAGCTCCCCCACGCTATCGCTATGGCTACCGGAACCCCCAGCACCTGCGGCCGCAGGACGTCCGTATAGCGGTACGGCCCAAAGGGATACCCTGTTTGCGTGCCTATCAGCTCGATGCCATATCCTAAGAGGGTGCTCAAGGCCCAGGCTTTCCACAAGGTAGCTTGGCGGACCGCCACGAGATAAGCCCCTGCCCCACCCCACAAAAGCAGATACAGACTATCAGTAAGCCCGGCCATCCCAGCAAAAGCCCCCGTCAGCGTATCCACCACCGCAAACGGCGTGAGCAGGAGTAGGAAAGCCACCGCCAGCCGGTAAAAAGCAGGAAGGGGTTTACTGCCCACAGGTGTCAGCCCCAGAAAAGTTTGCCCCGTCAGAAGGTACTTTTCCAAGCGGGAAAGGGCGGTGCGCTGCGTGAGGTTCTGGGCAGGATGTTTTTCCAGCTTATCCAGGATGCCCTCATACAGGCGGGCCATGACCAGCGTAGTAAGCCGAATCGGCACAGAAGGAATACGCGCGATGCCCGGTGCAGCCTCCCGATAATAGGCGCGAGCCTGCGCAATCTGATCTCGGATGAGCGCTTCGTAAGCTGGAGTGGCCTGTTTAGCGCCTATCTCGGCCTCCGATACCCCAAACTTCCGAAGCGCATCCTCTGGGATATACAATCGCCCCCGCCCCCAGTCTTCCCCTACATCGCGGAGGATGTTCGTGAGCTGCATGGCTACGCCGAGCTTTTCGGCATAAGAGAGGCTGGCTTCGTCCGTCAGGCCGTACACATAACACATCATTTGGCCCACGACCCCCGCCACCCGATAGCAATACAAGTAAAGCTCCGCAAACGTGGCATAGCGGCTTTTGTAGAGATCCATTTCCACGCCATTCAGGAGCTCCACGAAGAGATGCACGGGAACGGCAAGGGCTGAAAGGGTCTCCTGAAACGCCCGTGCCCAAGGGTAATCGGGCACGAAAGTATGTGGCGCCTGCACGAAACGTCTTAGCTCAGAGAGGCGCGCCTGAATGTCTTCTTTGGCGTGGCCTTCCTCAGCTTCATCTACGAGGCTATCGGCCGTTCGACAAAAGGCATAGATGGCATAGGCGTGTTTGCGCTGGGCTGGGGGCAGCAGGGCCGAAGCAAAGTAAAACGTGCGCGCATACTGGCGCGTGAGGGCCTCGGCGTGCTGGTAGGAGGCTTCTACGGAGAGTGGGGAGAGGGTAGCGTGAGATTCAGTCCTCATCGGCCCGGAGGCGAAGGAGCTGGTTACCCGTAGGTTCGCCGCGTAGGGCGCGGTACCAGGTGTCTTTGGCGCGCTGGAGACTGGGCTGCCACTCTACAATAGGGGCGGGATAGCCTACCCGCTGGCGAACTT
This sequence comes from Sphingobacterium sp., assembly GCA_028276345.1. Classification (GTDB taxonomy): domain Bacteria; phylum Bacteroidota; class Bacteroidia; order SpSt-205; family SpSt-205; genus JAPYWM01. The sequence goes on along the minus strand of JAPYWM010000001.1, from coordinate 11,162 downwards.
GCGGAGTAGGGAAGTACGCCTCCGTGTGCGAAAGGCTCCGCAGCTCGGGCAGCCATGTCTTGATATAAGTCGCTTCGGCGTCGTAGAGACGGGCCTGCCGCACCGGATCGAACCACCGGAAGCCCCGCCCATCTGTCCCGACCCCCGCCTGATAGAGCCAGTTTCCCCAGTTGCTGGCTGTATCGTAGTCTATGAGCGCCGTCTCAAAGTAACTCGCCCCCCACCGCCAATCCATCAGGAGGTTTTTGGTGAAGACGCTCGCCACAATCTGCCTGGCCCGATTAGACGTCCAAGCCGTGGACTTTAGCTCGCGCATGGCCGCATCCACGATAGGGTAGCCAGTACGGCCCTCCACCCAAGCCGTGAAGAGCTTCTCATCCTGCTGCCAGGGGATATGCATGTCTCTGAGGCCCCCCGCAGCAAAAAACCGCCCTTTTTCTTTTTTGAGAAGCCAGCGGAAGTATTCCCGCCACAAAAGCTCAAAGAAGAGCCAGTAGGTAGACTCATTGGCGCCATGCTGCTTTTCAGCCTCGCGCAGCAGGGCATAGACCTGTCGGGGGGAGAGACACCCCAGCGCTAAATAGGGCGAAAGCCGACTGCTGAAGTTTTCCCCCAAGAAGTTATTCCGGGTTTGCTTGTAGGTGAAAACGGGGCCGCTGAGGTAATCCTGGAGGCGTTTGAGGCCAGCCGTTTCACCACCTTGCCAGACGAAGGCGCGCTCAGGCGGGGGGGGGAGGGTTTGCAGGTGCGCTTTGAGGAAGTCCAACCCAGTGGGTTCGGTTTCGGGCCAGGGCGGCAGGGTAGCCGGCGAGGGCAAAGGGCTTTTGACAGTTGCATGCCGCTCCATTAACTGCCGAAACCGCGTAAAGAGAAACGGCAGACTCTCCACCGGGAAAGGGAGCTGGGCCTCTTCGTAAAGGGCGTTCCCTTCCACGAGCTTAAGCGGAATGCCGTGCGCTTGGAGCGCTTTTTGAACGGCGGCCTGATAACGTTTTTCTTCGGGGGCTATTTCCGTGTGCGCATAAAGGGCAGAGATGCCTTTTTCGGCGGCCCATCGGGGCAAAACCTCGTGCGGCTCCCCCTGTAAGATATACAGTGCCGCAGGGCGAATCCGCGCCGACAGGTCCAGCAGGCTCTCTATCAGAAAGCGTTCTCGCAGGGGATGCAAGCGCCGAGAGGCCGGATAAGGGGCTGGATAACTAAAAGTACCCCAGCTCAGATGAGGCGGCCCCCACACATACACGAAAGAGAGCGCTTCAGCTCCATCCGCTAAAGCCGCCTGCAGAGCGGGATGATCATGCAGACGCAGATCATGCAAAAGCCAGATAGCTACTTTTCGCACGAGCATCTAAACAAAATAATAGGGCGGTAGGAGAGCGGGGGGGGAGAGGCCCCTTACCAGGTATTCAGCGGGTTGCTTGCAGAATGGCGGCCGAGTGCTGCGCAAAGGGGGATGCCGAGGAGTGGCAGGAGGCGGCGCTGTCACTACATGCACCGCCTATCGCTTCTTTTTCTTACCTTTGAACATCTGGCTTCTTCTATTGCGGATGCGGTACGGCGGCCTCTTGCTGGTGCTCCTGATTTTGGGCTGCGGCGCCGAGCGTCAGAACTTCCTCGCCCGGAACTATCATACATTCGTCTCCTACTTCAATGGCTACTACCACGCCGATAAGCGCTTTCGTACCGCTCAGGCCGAGATAGAACTCAAAACGCCCGACCCCACCGAAGGCTATGTCCGGGTCTTTCCCCTCATCGACCCCGCTGTTGCCCGAGAACATTATGGCCGCTTAGAAGAAGCCACTAAAAAGTGCGAGGTGATTATCTTTCGCCACAAGAATGGCAAGTATATTGACGATTGCCGAACGCTGATTGGTCAGTGCTGGGTTTTGCGAAGCAATCTCCCAAATGCTGAACAGAATTTCACCTACGTCCTGAGTGCTTTTCCGAAGACCCCCCTGCGGTCAAAGGTGTACTGGTGGGAAGCTTATGCGGCCCTTCACGACAATAATCCCTTTCGGGCTGAGACGCGTCTGACGGAAATTCTCAAAATGCCCGCAAAAGAAGTCCCGAAACAGCTACGCGCAGAGGCTGATGCGCTCTTAGCACAAGCGCTGATTGATAAGGGTGAACCTGCTTTGGCAATAAAGTTTTTAGAGCGGAGCGCCGGCAAGCTGAATAGCCGTATCCGGCGGGCCCGGGCTTTTTATCTTTTGGGGCAGCTTTATTTAGAGCAGAACAAGCCGGATGCTGCTTTACAAGCGTTTCAGAAAGTTGTGCGTCTCAACCCCACAAATCAGCTCACTTTTCAGGCGCAGTTACAGAAAAGTCTCTTAGCGGGCTCCCGGGACCCGCGCCTCATCCGGCGACTGGAGCGCATGGCCCAGCAAGCCCGCTACGAAGATTACCGGGACCAGATTTACTATCGTCTGGGGCACATTGCCCTGGAAAGTAAAAACTACGAAACCGCCCTTGCTTACTTTAAGAAAGCCGGCAGTGCCGGAAACTCACCTGCTCGGGCGTTGGCCCATTATGAGGCAGGTAATCTTTACTTCATGCAGTATCAGGACCTCTCCTCAGCGCAGAAGCATTATGATTCGGCGGCTACATTGATTCCTGAGAAGCACCCCCGCGCCCCAGAAATAAAAGCCGTGCAGAGCCGCTTTCAGGAATATGGCCGGCTGCGAACGGAAGTGCGGCTGTACGATAGTCTCCTCACGCTCAGCAGGCTCTCGCCAGAAGAGCTGGATCGGGCCTTAGAAGCGTATATTCAAAGCGAGGTGAGCCGCCGAGCTGCGGAAAAGGCCCGCCAGCAAGCTCAGACGCAGGAAGCGTCTGCTACGTCGCCCAATCCCCTCCTCCAGCAGAGGCAGGGCGGTTCGGGAGGGGGATTCTACTTTGACAATCCCATGCTGGTATCACAGGGGAAGCAGGAGTTCAAGCGGCAGTGGGGAGACCGTCCCGATGAAGACCACTGGCGCCGCCGCCAGAAAACGACAGTTGCTACCACCTCCGCCACCTCCGGCGAGACACCAAAAAGCACCAGCGAATCCGACTCCACTAAGGTCGTCTGGCCGGATGACCCAGCTGCCCTCACCCCCCAGAAAGTCGCTCTCCTCAAACGGCAGCTGCGCGCCACTATCCCCCAATCGCCCACCCAAAAACGGGCCCTCGAAGACTCCCTCATCACTTCTGCGCTACTTTTAGCCCAGCTTTACCAAGAGGCCTTCCAGCGGCCCGACTCCGCTAAAAAAACATACACTTGGCTTTATCATCGGCTCCCACATCGCAGCGAGGCCCAAGCGCCGGCCCTGTATGGCCTGTATGTCCTAGCCGCCGGCACCCTAGAAGCTGAAAAGCCTAAGCAAGAGCTTCTTTCCCGCTACCCGGACTCCGAGTATGCCCAGCGCCTCAGAGGCGGCCGCCGCTTAGACGAAAAAAGCACCGTAGAGGACATTCACGCCGCCCTCCTGGAAGCCTATGAACGGGAGGAGTATGAGACAGTAGTAGGCTTTGCAAAAGTTACGCAAAACCGCTGGGAAAAAACCGCTTCTGAGCCCGCCATCCGATATCTGTTAGCTGCAGCGCTGACCCACCTCCAAAACTACGAGGAAGCCAAGGCCCACCTGCGCCTCTTGATACAGAACTTCCCGCAAGCCCCCTGTACCCCCACTGCGCAGAAACTCCTCGCCCGCTTAGAAAAAGGCCAGACCCAGCTCCTCGCCGAAGCCAACCCCACTCCCGCAGCCCCCAGTGCCACCGCTCCTACCCCGCCTTCATCTGTCTCCAGCAGCAGTACTCCCTTCTCGCTGGAACCCCGCAGCAATGAGCCCATCCTCGTGCTCCTCCTCGTGCCAAAAGACCGCATTAGCAGCGATGACCTCAAACAGCATCTATCCCGTACCCACCAGACCGCCTTCGCCGACAGCCGCCTAAACGTCGTCGTATTCCTGTACGAGCAGAGCTATCACTTAGCATACATTGCGCAGTTTAGTGATTATCGCGCAGCAGATGCCTACATCTCTACGATAGCATCCCAGCCCTGGTTCCAGAATCTTCAACTTCGGCCTAATCAGGATATTTTCCCCATTACGCAGTCTAACTTCCGCATCGCCTACACCCAGAAGCGCCTACATGAGTACGCAGCTTTCTTCGCGCAAAATCGGCCCCAGTCCCGCTAAGGCCCCCCCCTGGCAAGTAGAGCAAGTTAACTTTGCCGTTCATGCGGCGAGCCTTATTCCCAGGGAGTTTTGACCCCATCACCCTCGGCCACATAGAAATCATCCAGCGTGGTCTCTCTCTTTTTGATGAGGTCGTGATTGGCATTGGCATAAACACCACCAAGCAGGCGATGTTTAGCCCCGAGGTGCGGCAGCGCTGGATAGAAATCGCCTTTCAAGGTGAGCCCCGGGTACGAGTCGCCTGCTACACCACGCTGACGGTGCTCTTCGCCAGAGAAGTGGGCGCCAAGTTTATCCTGCGGGGGCTGCGGTCGGCACCGGATTATGAGTACGAGCGCAACATTGACCTGCTCAATAAGCAGCTGGACCCCAGCATAGAGACCTTTTACCTGCTCAGCAGTCCACAGACGTCGTTTGTCTCCTCTACGCTCGTGCGGGAGGTGATTCGATTTCGGGGGCACTTGGAAGGGCTTTTGCCCCCCCACATCATCGCGGATATCTACAAGCTCTACCCCGGCGGTAAGCCCGTTACCGAGTGAAAACTTAGAAAAACGCATAGACCGCTTAGCGGATCGGACGGACTGCCTTGAAGCGCGCATGGAACCAGTTGCGGCACCTCTCTACCAGCTTGATGCAAAGAGTTTCTGAATGCGAGTCGGTGGTATTTTGTGGGGCCGCCGCCCGCCTTCAGCGGGCGGCGGCCCCGTGCTGAGGCGGCGGCCAGCCCTGCGGGCTGGCCGCCGCTAAAACCTTTCTCCATTCGGAAGGTTTTTGATTGCAAATGGTATCTCCCTCAGCGTCAGCCATCCTCATCCCCTCGTGGGCCTAAGTGAGGACTGCTCTCCCTACAAGCTTAGAAGGCCAGCGCGCTGACTGCGCCGAGCCAGCGTCCAGCCAGATAGGAGGTTGTCCTCGCCCAGGTAGCCTAAAAGCCCCAGAAAAGCAAAGCCTATAGCTTCCCGAAAGTCAATGAGCACGTCAGGGGCTAAAAAGCAAGGGCATGGCGAGTGTGCTTGTATTGTCTTGACCAGATAGGTATTCCGGGCGCCGCCGCCGGTAAGGTAGACTTTCTCGCACTGGAGCCGGCGTAAGGTCTCACTAAGCTTCATGGCGATGGCCTGGACGGCAGTGTGGAGTTTATCCTGGGCGGGGGCGGGATGGGTGAGGAAGGGGGTGAGGAACTGGGTGCGTACGATTTCGTTGGTGATGGCGGGGGATGGACTGATCTGGAAAATAGGAGCGGTGAGGAAGGTTTCTAACAGGGAAGGGATGAGCCGGCCCTGCTTAGCAAAGGTGCCATCCGGGTCGTACCGATGAGATGGGTCAAACTGACGAGCCAGCGCATTGAGAAGCTGATTGCAGGCGCTGATGTCAAAAGCGGCCCGTGTAGGAAGGTGGGTGATGTTGGCGATGCCACCGAGGTTGAGGAGCGTTTCGTACTCGGGCCAGAGGTGCGCATCAGCATGGGGAATGAGCGGAGCCCCTTGCCCCCTATAGGCTATGTCGCGTGCCCGAAAGTGCATGATGACGGGCTTACCCACCAGGACGCGCAGCCGCTCCGAATCCCCCAGACCCCAGGTAAGACCTTGGGCCGGCTGGTGAAACGCCGTTGGCCCATGCCAGCTAATCAGGTCGTACACCTGGCCCCGCAGTCTTTTCCGCAGGACGGCCGCCGTCCAGTCCGTATACGCCACACTTAGCCGGAGAAGCGCCTCCCCCGACAGCTCCAGCAGCCGATGAAGCGCCGCTTCCAGCTCATGGGGATAGGGGACAGTCTCGGCCGTTAGCACTTCATACTGCCACCTTTCCCCCGGACGCCAGAAGCGCACCAAAGCCATATCCACGCCATCTTGGGAGCTCCCTGCCATCAGACCCACTACCCGAAACGACGGCTTAGCCATGCAGGACCTGCTCGTAAAACGTACGAAAATGGGGCAGTTGGGCTTCCCGGTTGTAGAGGGTTTCGGCAAGGTGGCGGCCCGCTTGGGCGATAGCCTTTCGAAGGGCAGCGTCTGTGTAGAGGGCTTCCAGGGCCTGGAGGAAGGACTCCTCGTCGTCTGCTATCAGGAGGTGGCGGCCAGGTGTGCAGACGAGGCTCTCGGCACCGACGCTGGTAGATAGAATGGCCCGCCCCGTCGCCCAGCCTTCCATGATTTTTATCCGGATGCCACTACCAGAAAAAAGCGGCACAATCAGAATATCCTGCGCATAGAGGAAGGCTTTGCTGTCTGGGACTTCGCCCAGGATGTGCACCTGCGGGCTGGCGTAGCGGTGGAGAGAGGCGGGGCAGTTGCGTCCAGCAATAGACAGTTCCGCTTGCGGATATCGTCGGGCAAATTCTGGCCACACCCGCTCCAGAAACCACGTTATCCCGGCCAAGTTGGGTAGCCAGTCCAGACCCCCAATAAACCCAATGCGGGGATTCTCTTCCCGCAGGGGCGGGGCGTCGTATTCCTCTACGGCGATGGCGTAGGGGATGAGCGCCACCGGCCCCCGATAGCCGCTCTCCTGGATGAAGGCGGCTTCTTTTTCGGAGATGGGGATGAGGCCCTGATAAGTGTGGAGGATACGGGTCTCGTAGTGGTGGATGCGGCGAGCCTGCGTGATAAAGTAATGGCGGAAGGGCCAGGGTTTTTCGCGGGCGAGACGGGCCCAGATGAGATACTCCACATTGTGAAGGCGGTAGACGCGGGGAAGCGAAAGATTTTCCACGTACGGCGTGAGGTAGGGCGATTCCACCTGAATCAGGTCAGGCCGGAAGGTGGCGAGGGTTTCTTCCAGAGCGGCCTGGTAAGCGGTGCTCTGAAAACGATCTACATGGTAGGGCCGGCGGCTGAACAAGAGATTTTTCAGGGCGGGCCACGGACGCGGCGTCGTATCTACGAAGACGCTTTTCTGGGGGAAGGGTGCCTGCGGGGAAGCAGGGTGCTTGGGCGTGCTCATGGCCAGGGTCAGGACTTCCCAGCCCAGCCGGCGCCACATTTCTACAAAGTACAGGGATCCCAGGGCACCCCCATCCCGGGGGGGGTAGAGGGGCTTCGCCGAAAGCTGTAGGATGCGCAAGCTTAGAACAACGTCTTAGGCTCGGATGGCGAGGCAGCCCCTTCCGAAGAGGAGGGGGCGCTCGTTTCGTTTTGAGGCGGGGAGGAGGTAGGCTCCGCAGAAGGCAAAGTAGGTTCTACGCTGTATCCGAGGGCTGTAAGGGCAGCTTCCATTTGGGCGAGATGCCATTCGGCTTTCTGGCGGAGGTGGGCTTTTCGGGCAGTTTCCAGGATAGCTTTACGCTGGCGAAGCGCCTCCTTATAGACGACTTTGAGCTTTTCGTACTCCTCGGGCGTGTACGGCATGGACTATAAGAGGGGCTCTTTGGCGGGGGGTTCTTTGTCCGAAGGGGGATTAGGCGGGGGGTATTCCGAGTTGGTGGGGCTGGGAGGCATTTCCAGGCCGAGTTCGGCTTTGAGGCGGCTAAGGGAATCTTTGGCCTGGATGCGCTCCATCTCTTCTTCCACTTTGAGCCGGGAGGTATCAATGGAGTCCAGGGCGAGTTCTAAGCGGGCTTCGTTCTGGGCGGCTTTTTCTTGTAGGCGGCGAACCATCTCGTCGTGGGTCTGGTCGATCCCCCCCACCTCAAACTTCTCAAAGGTCTCGGCGATTTTTGCCTGCCACTGGGCCCGCTCATACTGCTGAAGAGCTGCCCGCGCCTCCTGAATCTTGCGCTCTTTCTCCCGCATGAAAAGCTTTTTAATTTCCAGCGCTTTTTCGTAGGCTTTTTGGGCGGCTTCCAGCTCTACCTGCGTCTGCGCAATAGATTGTTTGAGCTTTTCTATGCGGAGGGCGTACTGCTCGGCGAGGTCTTCCCGGTTCTGGGCCAGGGCAGCTTTCACCCGAGCGATCAGCTCTTCATACTCTTTTTTGGACTTGGCCAGCTCCCGCTCTAAGAGGGTAACGGTAGCCTTGACGGAGGCGATATGCTGGTTCATTTTCGGGACCTGGTCGTTGAGGTCCCGGATGTTCTGTTCCAAGATGAGGCGGGGGTCTTCAATGGCTTCTACGGCTTTACCGAAGAGTGCCCGGATGGCCCGCTTAAACCTTTTCCACAGGGACATGGTCAGATAGGGTTTGGGCGAGTTTTTCCAGAAAGGTTTTTGGCCCTAAGAAGAGAGCGGTCCGCTGGTGGAGTTTGGTAGGGGGAATATCCAGGATGGGCTGAACGCCATTGGTGGCGGCGCCACCGGCTTCTTCTATCAGCCAGGCCATGGGGTAGGCCTCATACAGGAGCCGAAGCTTGCCTTCGGGCTTAGCGACCGTGCCGGGATACATGAAAAAGCCCCCCTTCAGAAGGTTCCGGTGAAAGTCTGCCACGAGCGAACCGACATACCGCAGGGACTGGGGCTTAGCGCTGCGGCGATTTTCCTGGTGAAAGGTGGTGATAAACGCTTGCAGGGCGGGTGGCCATTCGTGAAACTGGTTGTCGTTGAAGGAGTAGTAGCTACTTTTTTCGGGCATTTTGACATCGGGGTGGGAGAGGAGGAAGTCGCCCGCGGCAGGCTCTAACGTAAAGCCATGCACACCTTTGCCCGTCGTGTAGAAAAGGAGCGTACTGGTGCCGTAGAGAATATAGCCAGCGGCTACCTGGGCTCGTCCCCCTTGCAGGAAGTCGGCCTCCGTGCAGGGCGTCCCTACCGGCGTGCGCCGCCGATAAATGGAAAATATCGTTCCCACCGGTACGCCGACGTCAATATTGGAGGAACCATCCAGAGGGTCCACCACGATGACGTACTTACCTTCGGGATTTAGGGGGGTGAAGGTATCGTCTTCTTCGGAGGCGAAGCCGGCCATGTGAGGGTTTTTAGCAAATAGCTGGCGGAAGAGGGTATTGGAGAGGTGGTCGAGTTTCTGGACGGATTCGCCCTGGACGTTAGTGATACCGAGTTCGCCCAGGATGCCCGAGAGGGCTGCGCGCCGCAGATGAAAGCTAATCAGCTTGGCTCCTAAGGAAAGGTCGCGCAGGATTTTAGAGAAAGCGCCGGTAGCCCCTTCTATTTCCTGCTGGCGATCAGCGATAAATTGTTCCAATGTCAGGACCTGCATGCGGAGAGAGAGGGATTCGAACCCCCGAGCCCGCTCTGGGCGGGCTACCTGATTTCAAGTCAGGCCCGTTCGACCACTCCGGCATCTCTCCGACTATCCTGGCAAAATTACAGAAAATACGCGTACGGCAGGGGGCGACGGCAGACACCTGATGCGAAGAAGGTCGTATCTTTGCCTTCCACGGCGAGATAGCTCAGTAGGTGAGAGCGCAGGATTCATAATCCTGAGGTCGCGGGTTCGATTCCCGCTCTCGCCACGTATGAACCGGTGGGCGGAGCTGGAGCGCTTTCTAAGCAGAGCCGACCGGCGGGTTTTACTAATTCTGGCCCGAGAAGCCCGTGAGCGAAAGCTCCTCGCACCCCTCTACCCCCTTTCCCACTATGACACGGCCGGGCTACGTCGGCTTTTGCGCCATCTGGGCAATAATCTGTGGGAACTGCCCTCCATCCGCGCCCATCTCGGCCTCGTCAAAGAAACCCAACCGCCCACCGAAGAATCCTACCCGCCCGCCATCTCCCTCGCCGAGCTGCGACAAAAGCTCTTCCCCGACCTCTACGGCATGGAAGCCGAAAAGGAATTCCTCATCGAACACCTGTACCTTCCCCTTCGCTACCCCAACCTCACCAAGAAATACGGCCTCTCCCTCACCCCCATGATCATCGTAGAGGGCCCGCCCGGCGCCGGAAAAAGTTACCTCTTCCGGAGCCTCTCTAAGGGAGCGCAGCTTCCTGTTCGATTCATTCATACACCGGCCCTCGCCTCCATGTGGTTCGGCGAATCCGAAAGACGACTCCGCCAGATCTTCAATAAAGCTATCCGCCGTGCGCCGATGGTACTGGTCTTTGAGGAGTTCGATAGCCTCTTCCCGCCTCGGGAAGCCAACCTCCCCTGGCTCAACGGCACGACCAACCAACTGCTCCTCCTCATAGACGAGCTGAGACACCGTCAGAAACCCGTGGCCGTAGTGGGCATCACCAACCGCCGCCTCGCCCTGGAAAACGCCCTCCTACGCAGCGAACGCATCGACCATCGCCTCTACATCGCCCTGCCCGATGTGTGGGAACGGGAACTAATTCTGCGACAAGCAGCCCAGAACTTCCCCGTAGAACCTGATATAGACTGGGGGGCCTGGGCAGAAAAAACAGAAGGTTTCAGCCGGGCTGATCTCATAAGCTGGCTGCGGCGCGCCGCCCAAATCGCCTTCCTTCGCGATCGCCTTGAGGGGCAGCCCCAAATCATCACAAACACCGACCTGCAGAGAGCTTTTCGCGCCTAAAACCCATCCCTTCACCCTACGACACTTTTTGCGTTTCTTTGAAAACATGAATACCCCCGCTCAGGAAGTGTATCGAACCGCCGAAACCGCTCTCAAAACTTACATCCGCACCCAGGGCCTCCGAGAAACCCGAGAACGCTATGCCATCCTGAAAGAAATCTACCTCAATCTCGAACATTTTGACGCCGAGCAGCTTTACAATCAGCTTTTAGCCCAGGGAATCAAAGTCAGCCGGGCTACAGTCTATAACGCCTTACAGCTTTTTGTGGAAGCTGGCCTGGTGCGGCGGTATCTTTTCGGTGAAGGACGCATGCTTTATGAGCGCAGCTTAGGACGGCAACAGCACGATCACCTGATATGCGTGGATTGCGGCGCTATTGAAGAATTCTGCGACCCCCAGATGGGCCTGGTCACCGAATCCGTAGGACGACTCTTTCACATGCGCCCCGAGCGCCATGACCTCGTGATCTACGCCGCTTGCGAAAAGCCCAACTGCCCAAACCGAAAAATCCCCTGAACTCCTTACCTTTGACGTGACATGACCGGCATCAATCTGGACACCAGTATGATATACACGCAAGAGGTACACGGCACAGCGACTATCTTTCGGTTGGAGG
>JAPYWM010000214.1 GCA_028276345.1 Sphingobacterium sp. | reverse complement strand
TAGATGTAGTTATTTTCCAAAAAGACCGTGATCAGAGTGCCTATTACTTCCAGGTAAATCAGATCACTCGTCCGCTCTTCTTCACTTTCTGCAAAGTCACCGAAAAGCCACCAAGCTTTAGGTTCTACCCGATGCACCCGGGGCGAGGGCCCCACATAACGCCCCAGCGGCATAACCACCTCCACGCCCATCCGCCCTAAAAGACTATCTGGCTCCGGAAAGTAAATAGAGCTTGCCTGCATAGCCTCCTCGAGCGCATCACGAGAAATACTGGGGAAGTTATGAAAGTACGCCAGTCTCGGTCGTTTATCAGGCGTAAATATATGCAGGTAAGCCAGTCTTTTCACTCCAAAACGGGCACGCAAAATGGAGGCCACCGCAATCAAGACCGCCGTGTCTCGAGGACGATTCGGCGCCAGCAGCCGGACCACCTCCTGCAGAGCCTCTACCTCACTGCGCCGATTGGACAGCTCCCGCAAAAGCCGCTCCGTATCTAAGGAAGAAACCGAGCTCATGCCCGCATCTTTTGGGAAAGCAAATATAGTACAAAAACCATACCGCTCAGTAAGAGCGCGCTCCCAAGGACCTGTATCTGACCCTGTGGAAGGCTCAACCACCCCACTCCCTCGTATAGGAGGACTCCTAAGCTCACATGGGGCGGCCCCACACTAAGCCCCACAAATCCTAACCCTGCTTCGATTAATACGGCCGTCGCAAAGAGCGAGAGACCTTGCACTTCCAGCACGGGCCTCAAAACTGGCAAAATATGCCGCCTCAGAATCCGGTCCTCCGAATAGCCCAGAGCTACCGCCGCCTCCACAAAAGCCGCCCTGCGCAGACGCTGCACCTCCACCCGTACGAGCCGCCCCGTTTCTACCCAGCTGGATAACCCTACCGCCAAAATGACTGAACCCACCCCCTTTCCCAGCACATAAGCCAGCACCGCCGCCCACAAAAGCGATGGCACCACCCATAAAACCTGCATCACCACCCGCCCCACCCTATCCACCCACGCCCCATAATACCCTGTCAAAAGTCCCACCAGCACCCCTATCCCGAGCCCCACCAGCATACTCCCAAAACCTAACCCCACACTCCACCAGGCCCCGCGTAAAAGCCGCACCAGAATATCCCTCCCCAGCGCATCGGTTCCCAGTACATGCGGCCATCTTCCCACATCCGATAGCACCACCGGCGCATCCATAGGCAAAACGTATGCGCCAATCCCTACCACCAGCCATCCCCCCACGGCAAAAAGCCAAAAACGCAAGTGGAGGTGGTGGGAGTCGAACCCACGTCCAGTCAAGGTTCCCAAGCAAGGCCCTACAAGCTTAGTCCCTGAAAGCGCTCGGGAAGGTGCAGCAGGGACACTGCGGGGCTTCCCAAAGGTCCCTTGACTTTTCGGCGGCTGGGGGGACCGCCCAACCGCTATAGCCTGATATTGTCCTCGGTGGGAAGTTCCGCCTCAGGCGGGGCCTCCCTTCCCCCGGCTGCCTAAATCTTAGGCAGCGAGTGCGTACGAAGTGTTGGCACTTCTTTTTTTGCCGACCTTTTGAGAGGAGGCCAGCGAACCTCGCTTGCGCCTTGCCCGCTCACCTTGCTGTCAAGTCCAATCACCCCCAGAACAGCAAAATTACAAACAAAACCCATTCCACAAGCACCCTATCTGCCATATCCTGCCATCAGGGCAGGAGTCAGCCCAGCCTCCCTACGCGTCTAAGGGAAGTCTATGCCACATCCCTTGGCCCCAAATCGTATAAGCTCATAGCCGCCGGGCCTGGGATTATAAGCATAGGGTCTCCCAGCTATATTTTCCAGGCTCAAACCTTCCCATACCAGGTGGCTACTATCCAGTGAGCCACCGCCCGAGCCACCTCCTGCTCCTCTGGCGTGAGGGGCGTCTGATCCAGCAGCTTGGGGTCAAAGTGCTCATCTACAAAGTGGGTGTGCATTCGGCCCTCCTGAAAAATCGGATGACCCAGCACAAACTGAATAAAGTCCGCATTATGCTCTACGCCCAGCACGACAGTCTCGTGCAGCGCCTGCTGTAAGCGGGCGATAGCCTCGGTACGGGTTTCACCCCAAGCGATGATTTTGGCAAGAAGCGGGTCGTAGTACAGCGGTACAATACCCCCCTCTTCGTAGCCGTTGTCTATGCGGAGGTGGGGACGGGCTGGGAGACGATACTTGTAGAGGAGGCCGCTGCTGGGAAGGAAGTTACTACGGGGGTCTTCGGCGTAGAGGCGGGCCTCTATGGCATGGCCGTTTGGCCTGAGGTCCGTCTGTGTAAAGCCCAGCCGCTCCCCCTGCGCTATCCGAATCTGCCACTCCACCAAATCCAGCCCCGTTATCATCTCCGTCACGGGGTGCTCTACTTGCAGGCGGGTATTGACCTCAAGGAAGTAGAAGTTTTCGTCGGCGTCCACGATGAATTCCACCGTACCGGCCTGGGTGTAGCCAGCCGCTTTGATGAGACGGAGGGCCGCTTCGCCCATAGCCGTACGGGTTTCAGGGCGGAGGTGGGGCGCTGGCGCCTCTTCTATAACCTTCTGATGGCGACGCTGGATAGAACAGTCCCGCTCAAAGAGATACACAGCATTCCCATGCAGGTCTGCCAAAATCTGGATTTCTACATGGCGGGGCTTCTCAATATACCGTTCCAAAAAGACGC
>JAPYWM010000212.1 GCA_028276345.1 Sphingobacterium sp. | reverse complement strand
CTTAGCGCCTCTGCAATCGCTATGGCCCCCTGCGGGAAAGACACCGCCTGCGAAAGCCGCTGCGAATACCGCAGTGGTTCTTCCACCGGCCGCAAATACTGGCTCCACTCCATCACCGACTAAGATACCGCACCCGCTCGCTATAGAGCTTCTGAAAAAGCGGGTCCGACAGGTCCCGAATAAACCGAATCTCCTCGCCCGTAGAACGCATTTCCGGCCCCAAGGTCTTTTCCACATCGGGAAAGCGATCAAACGAAAACACTGGAATCTTTATCGCATAGCCCTCCATGGCGGAGGAAAAGTCAAAATCTCGGACCTTTTTGCCGCCTAAAAGTATCTGCATGGCCCACTGAACGAAGGGTTTTTGCAGAGCCTTAGCCAGGAAAGGGACCGTCCGCGAAGCCCGCAAATTCGCCTCAATCACATAGACGACCCCCTCATACACGACAAACTGAATATTCATGAAGCCCCGTACCGTGAGACGGCGCGCAATGTGGGCCGCATACGTGCGCATTTTTGCCAGAACTTCCTCCGAGAGGGAGAAAGGCGGCAGCACGGCACACGAGTCGCCCGAGTGTACCCCCGCCGGCTCAATATGCTCCATGATCCCTAAAATGCCTATCTCTTCGCCGTCACAGATGGCGTCCAGCTCCGCCTCTACCGCCCCCGCTAAAAACCGGTCTATCAGGATGCGATTACCCGGGAGCTCCTTCTGGATGGCCACAATCTGCTCCACCAGCTCCTCTTCATCGACGACGATCCGCATGCGCTGGCCACCCAGCACGTAACTGGGACGCACCAGCACGGGATAGCCCATCTTCTCGGCTAAGGCGAGGGCCTCGTCCGGGGTGTGCGCCACCCCAAAGGGCGGATACGGGATCCCCAGCTCCGCCAAAAGCTCCGAAAACCGCCCCCGATCCTCCGAAATGTCTATCGCCTCATAATCCGTACCTATGAGCGGTACCCCCCAGCGGTAAAGCTTTTCGGCCAGCTTGAGCGGGGTCTGGCCCCCCAGCTGCACCACCACCCCTACTGGTTTCTCCCGGTCGATTACCTCATAGACATGTTCCCAAAAAACCGGCTCAAAGTACAGCCGATCCGAAATGTCCGGGTCCGTGGAGACCGTTTCGGGATTACAGTTGAGCATAAGCGCTTCATAACCCAGGTTTTTTGCCGCCAGGACGCCGTGCACACAGCAGTAGTCAAACTCCACCCCCTGACCAATCCGATTAGGGCCACTCCCCAGGATCAGGACCCGGGGCTTTGCACCATCCGCCGCACTGCCAAACCGCACCCCCTCATCCTCCCCCCCCTTCTCAAAAGTAGAATAGTAGTACGGCGTCTCTGCCTCAAACTCCGCCGCACAAGTATCTACACGTTTGTAGACTCTTTCAATACCCAGGGCTTTACGGCGTTTATACACTTGACTCTCCACTGTCCCAATCAGGTGCGCAATCTGCCTATCCCCTAGCCCCATGGTCTTAGCTTTCCATAGGAGGTCTTCGGGAAGGTCTTCTATGGTATAGCGCGATAAAGTCCGCTCTATGTCAGTGAGCTTCTGAATCTCCTGCAAAAACCATTCGTCAATGCCGGTGAGTTTGTGAATAGTACGGATGGGTATGCCTGCGAGAAGGGCATCGTGAATGTAGAAGATGCGGTTCCAGGAGGGGTTTTCCAGGCCGTGGAGGAGCTGCGAGAGGTCCTGGATTTCACGGCCGTCGGCACCCAGGCCATTGCGTCGCAGCTCGAGGGACTGCACGGCCTTCTGCAGCGCCTCAATGAAGCTGCGGCCGATTCCCATCGCTTCCCCGACGCTTTTCATCTGCATGCCTAAGCGGCGATTGGCCCCCGGAAACTTGTCAAAGTTCCACCGGGGCACCTTCACCACCACATAGTCTATGCTCGGCTCAAAGAACGCCGAGGTCGTGCCGGTTACCGGATTGGGAATTTCATCCAATCGCTTGCCGACAGCGAGGAGCGCCGCTATCTTAGCAATCGGATAGCCCGTCGCCTTGGAGGCCAGCGCCGACGAACGAGAAACACGGGGGTTGATCTCAATGATGTACATCTCATCCGAGTAGGGGCTAAGCGCAAACTGCACATTACAGCCGCCAGCGAAGTTGGGGAAAGAAAGGAGCATTTTTTTGGCGTATTCCCGCATAGTCTGGTACAGGTAATCCGGGAGGGTCTGCGCGGGCGCTACGGTGATAGATTCGCCTGTGTGGATGCCCATGGGGTCTACATTCTCGATGGTGCACACGACGATGAAGTGGCCGGCCTGGTCGCGCATCACTTCCAGCTCAAACTCCTTCCAGCCCGCTACGCTTTTTTCAATGAGCACTTCATGGACGGGGCTAATTGCAAGGGCGCGACCAACCGCTTTCTCTAACTCCGCCTTGGTGGAGACGAGCTGGGCGCCCGCCCCCCCCAGCGTGAAGGAGGGCCGTATGACGACAGGATAGCCGATCTTTTGCGCTAAGTCCTTAGCTTCGAGGTGGGAGCGGGCCAGGCCTGCCGGCAGCATAGGTAGGCCCAGACTGAGCCCCCACTGGCGAAACTTCTCTCGGTCCTCCGCAATCTCAATTGCTTCCAAGTCAGCGCCGATCACCTTCACGCCATAGCGGTCCCAGAGTCCTTTTTTAGCGCAGGCGATGGCGAGGTTGAGGGCGGTTTGTCCGCCCATGGTAGGCAGGACGGCGTCTATTCGATGCC
>JAPYWM010000211.1 GCA_028276345.1 Sphingobacterium sp. | reverse complement strand
GTCCCTTAGCCCGCATCGTGGGCGCAGCGACGGCGGGGGTAGACCCCAGCTACATGGGGATTGGTCCCGTCCCCGCCACGCAAAAGCTCCTAAGCCGGCTGGGCCTGCGCCTGGAAGAGATAGACCTGATTGAGCTGAATGAGGCGTTTGCGGCGCAGGTGATAGCCTGTGAGCGTCTCTTAGGCATAGACCGGGCGCGCTTGAATACGCATGGCGGCGCAATTGCAATCGGACATCCGCTGGGGGCTACGGGCGCACGCCTCGCCTGGACCCTCACCCGCAGCCTCCACCGCTATCAGAAGCGCTTAGGCCTATCCACCCTCTGCGTCGGCGTCGGCCAGGGGGTGAGCATGCTGATAGAACGGGTGTGAGCGCAAGGGGGGACGGATCAGCTCTCTTGATAGGGATAAGCTCGTTTCTCCTGCTCCCCGCAGGGCCCTCAAAAGATTTTTGAGGAGATGCCGCGGGCGAGGCACCTTCTCACTCTACTTTCACCTTGAAGCGCCGCCGAATTTCTTTTCCGGAGGAGGGATAATACACCACTTCGGCTTCCCCAGAAAAGCGCCTTTTATCCAGCGTAACTTCCAGCTCTATTTCCCCATACTCGTTCGCGTCAAAGTGGGTGGCGCCGGCTTTTTGCCCAGCCTTGAAGAGCCGAATGATGACCTTGGAGCGGGGTTTGAGGCCCTGGATGTGGATGTTGTAGGTTTGGCCGCCCCGGATGACGAGCGGGTCTGCCCAGGTGAAAGCCTGCCGATTGACGGTGATGAGCGCCTCGTCCCGGCGCACCACGACGGGGGCAGGCGAGGCGGGTTCATCATCGCCGATGACTTCATTGGGGTCGTAGGTCTGGCATAGCGCCCATGCGCCTGCCCATAGGCAGAGGAACCACCACCGCATGGGATAAAGATAGGGCTTTTCTCTTTCATGCGTGGGGAGTCTGAGAAGGGACGCGCTTTTGCAGCTGCCACAGGAGTCCCAAGCACAGGCTCACTATCCAGGCGCCGCCGGCGACGCTGAGGATCCCCAGCTGAAAGTTTCCCGTGAGCGCTACGAGCGAGCCCGGGATGAATGACCCCCCTACGCCCCCCACCAGCACAGTGAGGCCATTATACAGCCCAGAAGCCGCCCCCACCCGGTCAGGCCGTACCATCCCCTGCAAGGTGGCGAACTCCTGGGCATTGTAGCTACTCTGAAAGAAAAATCCCACTATGAGTAGCGCGAGCGTGAGGAGCGGCGCTTCGGTGTAAGCCGTCAGCCACACGCAAAGGCCCGCCAGAAAAAGTCCTACGGCCGCTAAGGGGATGCGCTGCCCCTTCCAGTCCCCCAGAAAAGCCCAGCCGAAAAGCCCCACAACCCCCGCCAGAAACACACTAAAAAGCGGCGCACTGAGCTCATGAAAAGGTATCCCCTGCTGCCGGTTCAGGTAGGTGGGCAGCCAGTTTAGCATGCCAAAGATGCAAAAGGCATTGGCCGCCCCCGCTAATACATACAGCCAAAAGAGCACCGGCCGTGGCGCGCCGTACCCGCTTAGGGCCTCTCGCCAGGAAAAGGCCTTATCTGAGGTTGGCCTTGCCTGGGCAGGACGATCTGGCGGAATAAAACGCAAAATAAGCGGCACGCTAATAAGCAGACCAGCACTTCCCAAAACCAGGAAGGTAGCCCGCCAGCCCAGCTTTTCCGTGAGGGGGACGATAAGCCAAGGGCCTACCATGAGCGCTATGAGAATGCCCCCTACATAGACGGAATTCGCCCGGGCCCGATGCGTGGCGGGAAAATACCGGCTCACCAGGGCGCTATTCGTGGGCATGTGGATGCTTTCCGCTGCACCCAAAAGAAGCCGAAGAAGCACTATCGCCTCTACCGACCGCCCTAACGGATAAAAAAGAAGCGTAACCCCTGAGAAGCCCACCACCGACGCCAGAAGGCTCCGCCGCAAACCCCACCGCTCCGCAAATGGACTGAGAAAAATCTGAACCAGCCCGAAAGACGCATAAAAGGCCCCCAGAATCCACTCCCCATACGCTCCCACCTGCTGGTCGCTCCAGCCAAAACTGCGCGCTATCTCCGGCAGGACAATCGCCAGATTGTTGCGGTCCAGATAATGAATGAAAGTCGTAACTGCCAGCACGGCCACTATGACCCAGGGGAGTCGCATCCCTCCAAGGTAGGACTTTCATCGGGCATAGGCGGCCCCTGCCAATGGCCCAATCAGCGTAGCTTTGTCAGGGGATGTGCCGGTCAAGAGGCCAGGCGCACCCCCACAGTAGAAGACTTTTGTTAACCGAGAACCTATGCACGAGGAGGCTTTACGAGAAGCGCTACGAGCGGTGATAGACCCCGACCTAAGAGTTAACATCGTAGATGGCGGCATGGTCAAAGGCTATGCCTGGAACGAGGAAGATAAGCGGCTTTCTCTCACGCTGGAGCTGACGACGCCGGCCTGTCCGCTCAAGGGGTATTTTCAAGATGCGATTGGACAGGCGGTGCGGGAACGTTTTGGGGCAGGGTGGCAGGTGGAAGTGCAGTTCACAGCGCGGGCAATGGCCACAGCGGGGGCAGACCTGCCCGTGCGCTATCTGGTCCTCGTCGCCTCCGGAAAAGGCGGCGTAGGAAAATCCACCGTTTCAGCGAACCTCGCCATTGCGCTATCGCAGCAAGGGGGGCGTGTGGGGCTTTTGGATGCGGATATTTACGGGCCGAGCGTGCCCATCCT
>JAPYWM010000210.1 GCA_028276345.1 Sphingobacterium sp. | reverse complement strand
ATGGGGTGGGAGCGGCGCACGAGCAGCCCACTGAAGCTGGCCTCGCCCACCTGTTAGAACACCTGCTTTTTGAAGACGAGCGTATCGGGTACGACCGGCGCTTGCAAGCGGTGGGTGGCACGACCAACGCCTACACGGGGCAGGACTACACGGTCTATTATGCGCGGGTCCCGCGTGATGCAGCCGGCCTTGCCTTAGCGCTGGAAGCCGAAAGGCTCTATCGCCTCTCCCTCAGCCCAGAGAAGATTGAGACGCAGCGCCGGGTGGTGGCGGAAGAGTTTCGTCAGCGCTACCTCAATCCCCCCTATGCCGACCGGTTTTTCCACATGATGAAGGCTGCTTTCCCAAGGCATCCGTATGAAATCCCCGTCATCGGCCGCACGCCGGAGGAGATTCTCCAAATTCCGGACGAGGCGCTCTGGCACTTCTACCAGACGTACTACACGCCTGAAAATGCCGTGCTGGTAGTAGCCGGTGCACCCGACCTCCTGTCAGAGGCAGAACGGCTTTTCTCAGCCCCTAAGAAGGGCAAGTCTTTGCCCCCGGTGCCATCGGCTGAGGCACTACCCCTCCCGCAGGATGCCCTCATCGTGCGAGAAGGGCGCTATCCACAGACGGCGGTATTTTGGGCCTATCGGTTGCCACCCCTGGAAGATCCGGCTATTCCTGCCATGGACCTCCTGGATGACTACCTTGGGGGCGCCACGGAAAGCTTCCTCCCACAGAAGCTCGTCTATGAGAAAGGTCTGGCTACCCGGCTGCACACCTACTCGTGGGCTATGCATGCCGCTACCCTCTGGATTATTGAAGCCTACTTGGCTCCAGACACCAGCATAGAGGCCTTTGAGGCGGCGCTGGACGCCGCCCTCGGAGAGGCGCTCGCCACGGACCTAAAAGTCGCTTTGGGCCGCTACCGCCCCATGCGCTACCTGGAAATGCATACCGAGTGGGAGAAAGTTCTGGGACGTGCCTTAGCGCTCGCCCACGATGTTTTAGCTGACCACCCCGAGTGGTACGAGGATCCCCTCGCTCCCTACGAAGCCCTCAAGCCTGCCGACCTCTTAGACGCTGGCCAGACTTTCCTCCGCTCGGAAAGGCGTGTGCGCATCCATTACAAGCCCACGGATTGACGCGCACGCCTGTTGTCTACCTTCTTCCCTTACGGCTCTACCAACGCGGGCGATGGTGCCCCGCTGATAGTTCCATACCGGGAGTTTTAGCAGGCCTTGCTGTACCTGTGATGACGTTTTTGCTCTGGGGAGGAGAGGGTTTATGCGGGCGGAGTGTTATAGGCCTACTAAGCGGAGGAAGGTATCTTTGACCTCGCCTTCGGCGAAGGCGCCCCGGAGGGCATAGGTGAGCGTTCGGCTGGCCTCATCCTGGATGCCCCGCATGGAGACGCAATAGTGCTTAGCGTCAATCACGACGGCCACATCGGGCGTACCGAGATGCGTCTCGAGAAAGTCCGCAATCTCTTGGGTGAGACGTTCCTGCACTTGCGGCCGCCGGGAGAAGTAATCCACTATCCGGTTCAGCTTAGACAGCCCTACGACCCACTCCTGCGGGATGTATGCCACATGCGCCACCCCAATGATCGGCACAAAATGATGTTCACACACGGACCGAACGCGGATATCTTTCTCCACAAGCATCTCGTGATAGCCGTATGTGTTTGGAAAGAGCCGGATCGTTGGCATTTTTTCTGGATTCAGTCCGGCAAAGAGTTCATTTAGATACATGCGGGCCACGCGTCGGGGTGTATCCCGAAGGCTGGGGTCATCCATATCAAGCCCCAGTACCTCCATGATAGCCCGAAAGTGGTAAGCGATCTGTGCTTCTTTCTCGGTGGGAGAGGGGCTTTGCGGAACTTCTATGAGGAGCTCCTCCTCATCGCCACAGCCACAACCGCAGGCGTGGCCGTTAGTCGGTTTTTTCTCCATAGTATTCGAAGTAGTTGTTGTTGGTCTCCCAGAGGCGAAGGCGAAAGAGGCGGATGTGACCGGGAAGGGCTTTTTGCAGCTCATCCCAGATGAGGACGATGAGATTTTCGGTGGAGGGGATTTTACCGTGGAGGAGAGGGACGTCGTAGTTGAGGTGCTTGTGGTCCAGGTGCTGGATGATAGTTTCTTCTACGAGCTTTTTGAGCTGGCGTAGGTCCATCACATAGCCGGTTTCGGGGTCGGGCGTGCCACCGATGGTAACTTCCAAGGTGTAGTTGTGTCCATGGCCCATGGGATTGCTGCAAGGGCCGAAAAGCTCTGCGTTTTTTTCATCGCTCCAGGCAGGATTGTAGATTCGGTGGGCTGCCGCAAACTCAAATCGCCGGGTGAGATAAACGAGAGCGGGCATGTATGTATTAGAACGATTTTTGGGGGAGGTAAGTTCGCCAGGCCAGGGCCAGGAGGAGGAAGAAGCCGGTCAGCACCAGCGAGAGGAGGGCGAAGAGGGGCGCCCAGTTTTGTGTCCAGAGGAGGGAGACGGCGGTGAAGTCAGCGGGTGGCTTGCCCAGAGAGGGAACGTGTCGCAGGCTGGTCAGAAGACTCAGGAGGGCCAGGCTGATGAGAGCACTTCGGGGCTCCCACCGGGAAAAGGGCGCTTGAGGAGACTCCAACGCCAGCCAGGCCCATAATAGGAGAATACCCGTTACATAGACGGTCCATTGCAGGGCCCAGGCATAGTCGGCCCCCCGATAGCCATACCACAGGCCCAGCAGCAAAAACGCTACCCATGCCCG
>JAPYWM010000209.1 GCA_028276345.1 Sphingobacterium sp. | reverse complement strand
GCCGCTTAGCTGCCCCTGCCTCTATGGCTACCCTAAGCAGGCCTAACACAGACGGAATCCACCCCAATGTCCCCGCATGACTGATGACATGGACGATCTTGGGATATTTTTGCATGACCTCTTTTAGGGGAGGCTCGCTCTTGTAGATGATTTCGTCAAAGAGCAGGGGATACACCCATCGTACCTTTGCATAAAGCTCAGAGAGTTGAATAGCCACACCTTCTCGTGCCACGGCCCGAAAATACGTAAAAAAGGCCTTATTTTCCCGGCCGAACACGTAGGCGTTGTATTTTTGTTGCGGGGACATTCATGCAAGGGAAATGGGGAGCACTTTTAGCAGTTGCCTGGGTGTGGGCGCAGGGTAGCTTTACGCTGAGTGGCTATGTACGGGATGCCGCCAATCGGGAAGCGCTCTCTGGCGCTAAAGTGCTCATTTTAGAGCGGCAAGCCGGTGCCATTGCCAACGCCTATGGCTACTATGCGATAAAACTGCCTGCTGGCCGCTACACCGTCATAGCACAGTTTGTAGGTTACAAACCTGAAACCCTTCAGGTAGAGCTGCGTCGCGATGTGCGGCATGATTTCTCCCTTACTGAGGAAGGGATTGCGCTGGGGGAGGTGCAGATTGTGGAAACCTACGAGCAGCGGCGCTTTGAGGGGGCGGCGATGAGTCAGAACCGCATTGATGTCCAGCAGCTCAAAAAGCTCCCGGCTTTTTTTGGGGAGGTAGATGTGCTGCGGTCGTTGTCGTTTTTGCCGGGCGTGACGACGGCGGGCGATGGAAGCGGGAGTTTTTTCGTACGGGGGGGAAGCTTTGACCAGAATCTAATCCTGCTGGATGAAGCAGTCGTCTACAATCCCGGCCATATTGGGGGAATTTTCTCCGCTTTTAATGCGGATGCTCTCCAGGATGCGCAACTGTACAAAGGTTACATGCCGCCCGAATATGGCGGGCGCCTCTCGTCTGTCCTGGATGTGCGCCTGCGGGAGGGGAGCTCGCCCAAATGGCGGGCTGGTGGGGGGATCGGCCTCATCTCCTCTCGGCTGAATGTAGAGGGGCCCCTGCTCAAAGATCGCTTAGGCTTCCTCTTTACCGCCCGGCGCAGCTATGCGGACCTCTTCTTGCTCTTTGCGAAAGACCCGGCTCTGCGTGAGACCAAACTCTACTTCTACGACATGACGGCCAAGCTCAACTACACCCTCTCCGATAAGCATCGGCTCTTTCTCTCGGGCTACTTCGGGCGGGATGTCTTTCGGAGTGCTGACCTCATTGACCTCAACTGGGGTAATGCTACCACGAGCCTTCGCTGGAACTGGATTATCTCGCCGCGCCTCTTTGCTAACACCTTTGTGGCTTACGCCAAGTATGATTATGCTTTTGGGGTTGAGCAGGGGAATACGCAGGCTCGCTATGGGGCTGGCATTGAGGATATTAGCTGGCGCAGCGACTTTGATTACTTTCTTTCGGAGCGGGTGAAGCTGCGCTGGGGAGCGGGCCTCACGCATCATACCTTTCTGCCTGGGCGGCTGGACCCGACATCGGACTCTTCGAATGTGCGGCCTTATCGGGTGCCCACGCTCCGGGGCTTGGAAGCTGCCGCTTACCTCCAGGCTACCTGGAAAGTCTCCCCCCGCTGGCTGGTAGAAGGGGGCTTGCGGTGGGCGGGCTTTGCCCTGCTGGGGCCGGCCACGCTATATACTTTTGAGCAGCAGCAGCCCCGGGATACCCTCGTCTTTCCGGCGAATCGCTTTGTACAGACTTATGGAGCACCGGAGCCCCGCCTGAGTGCACGGTATGCCCTCTCTGACCGGTGGGCACTTAAGGCGGCTTTCGGACGGGTGCGGCAATACCTTCATGTGGCCACCTACTCGCCTGTAGGCCTGCCTACCGACATTTGGTGGCCTTCTACTCGCAATATCCGCCCCCAGGACGGTTACCAGTACGCTCTCGCGCTGCAAGGCACCCCCCGCTGGAAAGGCCACCAGTGGGATGTCAGCTGGGAAGTCTTCTATCGTCAGATGGATAATCTCCTGGACTTTCGCTCGGGGGCCGACCTCATCCTCAATCCGCAGCTTGAGCGCGACCTCGTGCAAGGGCGCGGTTGGGCCTATGGCAGCGAATGGATGCTCCAAAAACTCACCGGCCGCCTCACCGGCTGGGTCAGCTACACGTATAGCCGAACCTTCCGGTATATCCCTGAGATTAGCCCGGACCCTTTTCCGGGTTATATAGACCGGCCTCATAGCGCCACCCTCGTCCTGCAATACAACCTCTCCCCCCGCTGGGAAATTGCGCTCACCGGTATTTACGCCACGGGGCGTCCCATTACCGTCCCCGTCGCTAAGTACATCTATGACGGCCAGGTTCTGGCTGTCTACAACGAGCGCAATAGCCGACGCATGCCTGACTACCATCGAATGGACCTCTCCATCACCTGGACTCCCCGCCAAAAGGAAGGCCGCCGCTGGAACTCGAGCTGGAACTTCTCCCTCTACAACCTCTATGGCCGGCGTAACATGTGGGCCCTGCGCCTGCGCCGCGACCCGGACGACCCCACTCGCCAGCGCGCCTACAATCTCTACCTCTTCCGGTGGGTGCCCGCCCTCACCTACAACTTCTCCTTTCAGTAGCCTCCTCTGCCTGGCATACCTTTGTCTCGTGGTTGAGGTCGCCATAGAACCCTCCTGGAAAGCCGCCCTCACCGAGGAGTTTCAGAAACCCTACTTTGAAGCCCTCGTCACCTTCCTCAAAG
>JAPYWM010000208.1 GCA_028276345.1 Sphingobacterium sp. | reverse complement strand
CGTATCCCCCTCAACCTGCCAGCTTCGGCTGGTGCGCGCACGCGGATCGTACAACATCAGCTGCGGCACCCGCCGCCCCGCCGGCAAAACCAACACCCAGACGCGCGCCTTATTGTCCGGCTGGGCCACTAATATCCGCCCCCCTACTGTCCAGTCACTTTCACTGGCAACCTTCCGCCCATTCTCGCTCCAGATTACAAACCATGCCCGCCCCCCTTGACCTTTTTTATCCACCTCCTGCGCATACCACAAAAAGTATGTGCTATCCGGGCTGAGCGCATATTGTCCCTCCGCCGTCGTAGGCCGTTCATAAATAGAGATGGGCGTCCATTTAGGCAGGAGGGGCTGGCCCTTGTGATTATAGAAGCGGGCCACTTCCTGGATAACGCCTTTATTGAGGGGGTCTGCCTCGTACGACAGCACGACTACCCCCCGAGCCATCGGTAGGAGCCGAATAGGTCGCCCCGCCCCCGCTGCCGGAATATCCAGCAAGACGCTCCACACTTCATTGTAGTCTGTGTCCAGACATTCCAGGTAGTAGCCGGTCTTGGGTTTGAGCTTCCCCTGCACGAAGTACTCCACAAAAGCCATGCGATTAGGCCCGGCAGGCACCGGACTCTGCGGAAGGCCCACCTTCTCCACCTCATACCCCTCCGCCTCTATCTGCGTACGACTGACAATCTTCTGCCCTAAGACTAACCCCACCCCTACGGCTAACA
The DNA here is from genome assembly GCA_028276345.1 of Sphingobacterium sp. Classification (GTDB taxonomy): domain Bacteria; phylum Bacteroidota; class Bacteroidia; order SpSt-205; family SpSt-205; genus JAPYWM01. The sequence goes on along the minus strand of JAPYWM010000208.1, from coordinate 2,042 downwards.
TCAGACCGCGCATCCCGACAAAGTTAGCCGGAACGGGAGATTTATACCCGCCGCTTTTCTTGTCTTTGCGAAACCTGTCCCAGAATCAAAGTTGGCCTGCGCAGGAGAACCTAAGAAAGCGGCTGTACTTGTCTTTGCGTAGCCTCCACCTTCCGCTGCAGGAAGGCCTTCCAAAAGCGGATGCCATTTTCGCTGCATATAGCAGCAGCGAGCGCCTCCGGGGCAAGGCCCGTGTCCCGATACAGGTCTCGCCGTCCCTGAAAGTAGCTCACCAGCCCCGGATACAGCACCGAGGGATACTCCAACACCGTCGGCACCGCATCTATGGGGTCAATAAACCCATCAAAGTCGCTCCCGATGCAGATGCACCGGATAGCCGCTTGCGGCGAAAAGCCATTCCTCGTAAGGAGCGTGTAGATGTACTCTATGTGCTGCGTCAGGGGTAGAAGAGGCGGATACACACCCCGACGAACCTCCTCTAAGAGCTTTTCGCCGGCAAGTACCCGCTCATCTAAGATTAACCCGATAAGCCCCCCGCTACGCGCAATGGCTATGATGTCTTCGTCATGCAGGTTGATATCCCAGGGATTGAAGGTAGTGCTCTGACGCCGCTTCCGGGCCGTATCCCGAAGAGAAGGGCACGACTGGCCCGATACCCCTACATGCGAGGCCACCACCGGCATCCCATACTCCCGCGCAATCTCATACACCTGCCGCCGAGCAGTATGATCGCAGTGCTTGACATCAATAAGGATATGCCGCTTGTAGGCTTCTTCTACGAAGCTCACGCCGTACGCCGTCAGCCCCCGATACCGCCCCAAGTGCTCTACGGTACGATAAGGATTGGGGAGGATGTTCTGAAGGCCTTTGAACTCTACCGCGCGGGCCGGGGTAGCCAGATCATTGTAAACCATATGCACCAGCGTAATCAGGTGCACATGCCGGGTCGCCGCCCAATCCAGCCGCTCCCGAATCAGCTCCCGACTTAGCTCCGCAAAATCATCATAAGTAAAACCCCGTATCTTCGGAAACTTATAATGCCGATACTCAAACCCCAGTGCATGGGCCCCTTCAATGGCCAGGATGATAGCGATTTTTTTCGGATCCTGTAACGCCTGGTCAATGTCTTCGGGGCGCTGTACGATAAGGGCCTCGCCTTCAGCGCCGGGATTGCGCAGGTAGGCTAAAAGAAGCTGATACTCCTGCTGAAGCAAAAGGAAGGGATTGCGCTGGAGCACTTGCCGCATTCTTTCCAGCCGCATGCGAAAAATAAGCGCATACATGACCGGGCGCGTAACCACCGATGTCAGAAGGTAGCGCTCAATGGGATGCAAGGCGAGGGTGATGACGCGCGTACCGGAGCGTAAAAGCTTAGTAAAGTCGCTGGCGGTGAGACGGGGGGTTCGTCGCACCCGCTCCTCCGGCGTAGCCACGTCGTAGTCCTCCCACGGCGAATCCACCGCACTTAGGAGAAATGGCTTGAGCGTGGGATGGACATGCAGATCAAAAAAGACCGGCGGACTCACTTGTAGCGCTGGTAGAGGATTTCTTGGGGGTTGGTGGCGAGATCGACTTTTCTGCCCTCTATCCAAGCATAGCGGATGCGGGAGGTGGCGGGATCGAGAAGGTCGCCTTCGGCAAGGACGAGGGAAGCCTTGTAGCCAGGGGCTAAACGTCCCACCCGAGAAAGGCCCAACCACTGGGCAGGGGCTTCCGTGACAAGCCGCAGCGCCTCCTCGGGAGAAAGACCGTAAGCAGCCGCCGTCCCAGCCTGGTAGGGGAGGTTGCGCTGATTCCAGAAGCTCTCATGGGCCAGGATGACCGGGATGCCCTTTTCTAAGAGGCGCCGGGGGAGGGTAAAAGACGCGTCCCAGGGGCTATCTTCGGTAGGTGGGAGGGCATGCGTACGCTGAAGGATTACCACGGCGCCGGCAGCCTTAATCTGAGCAGCTACTTTATCGGCCTCTTTGGCGTCTAAAATTCCCACCCGAAAGCCAAACCGTCGAGCCAGGCTGAGAGCCGCCTCTATATCTTCTGCCCAG
>JAPYWM010000207.1 GCA_028276345.1 Sphingobacterium sp. | reverse complement strand
CCCTATCGCCAGAGCGAACGGAAAGACATCTATGCGGCTTATGCGCATGAGCTGGTGCGGCGGGGCGCAGCGTATTATGCCTTTGATACAGAGGAAGAGCTGGAGGAAATGCGGCGGCGGTTTGAGGCGGCGGGCATGGTCGCCCCGCAGTACAATAGCATCACGCGTGCCTACATGAAAAATAGCCTCACTTTGCCCCCCGATGAAGTAGAAGCACGCCTCCAAAGCGGCTCCTATGTGATACGTTTTCTCATGCCGCGCGACCGGGAGGTACGGTTTTATGATGAGATTCGGGGGTGGGTGAGTTTCCATACCCAGCAGCTGGACGATAAAGTCCTGCTCAAAAGCGATGGGATGCCTACTTATCATTTGGCGAATGTGGTAGATGATCACCTCATGGCGGTAACGCATGTGATTCGGGGAGAGGAGTGGCTGCCTTCTACGCCGCTGCATGTGCTTTTGTATGAGGCGTTTGGGTGGGAGATGCCGCGCTTTGCGCACCTGCCTTTGCTTCTGCGGCCGGACGGCGGCGGCAAGCTCAGCAAAAGAGACGGTGACCAGCTGGGCTTTCCGGTGTTTCCCCTACGGTGGAAGGACCCCTTCACAGGTGAGACTGCCGAAGGCTATCGGGAACGGGGCTTTTTGCCGGAGGGGCTGATAAACTATATTGCCCTGCTGGGATGGCATCCTGCTTCTGATCAGGAAATCTTCACGATGGAGGAGCTTATCCAGACGTTTTCTATTGATCGGGTGAGCAAGGCCGGTGCGCGCTTCGACTACGAGAAAGCCAAATGGATAAATCAGCAGCACTTGCGTCGGCGTTCGGCGGAGTCGCTTTTGCCGCTGGTGCGCCCCCTCTGGGAAGCCCAGACAGGCACGCCCCCGCCCTCCGATGCCACGCTAAAAGCCCTCATAGAATTAGCGCAGGAACGGGCCCAGACCCTGCCGGACATAATAGATGCCGTGGCTTTTTACAGCCGGCGGCCGAGTTTTCCGCTTCCCCCTTCGTTAGAGGCTAAACTATCCAGCGAAGTGATAGCGCATGCCGCAGAAGTTGAAAGTATTTTTCAGAGTATCTCCGTCTGGCAAAAGGAAGAAATAGAGGCGGCCTTGAAGGCGTGGGCAAAGTCTATGAAGCTACCGATCGGGAAGGTGCTGATAACCTTGCGGGTGGCGCTAACCGGAGAAGAGGCCGGGCCGGCGCTCTATGCGGTGCTGGCGGTTTTGGGGCAGCAGGAGGTACTGGGCCGGTGGAAGCAATTCATGGAGGCGTATGTCGTGTCAGGGCGGGTGTAGTGGGTGCTCGGTAGCGGTTTTTACCCAGCGGTGGCTAAGTGTGATCGAGCCGCTACCGACGGTGGGCGAGGTGCTGACGGAAGTAAAGTTTAAGGGTACACGGCGGCAGTACTTCTGGATGGATGTCGGGCTAAGCCCGAAAATAGGCGCTTGGGTGGTGGTGCCAGAAGTGATCCAGCGCGGCAAAAATCCGCCAATCCTGGGTAAGGGGTACCATATTGGGCGCCTCTCCTTGGTGGGAAAGGCCGCGGAAAAAATGCACGCCAGCAGTGGTCATCCGCCGATACCACCCATTCAGAAAATCCTCCGGGTCGCTAATGAAGAAGATATCCAGCAGCTTCAGCGCCTACGGGAAAAGGAGCCCGAAATCCTCGCGCAGGCGCGTAAGCTCGTGCAAGAAGAGGGATTAGATACGACCCACAACATGAAAGTGGTGGACCTGGAAATGCAGGTCGACGGCTCACGGGTGACTATTTACTTTACGGCGGATGGGCGGGTAGATTTTCGCAACTACATCCGGCGCATTCAGGAAAGCACGGGTCTCAGGGCAGAGATGTACCAGATCCATGATCGGCAAGCCAGCGGTCAAGTGGGGGGAATCGGATCATGCGGGCGGGAGCTGTGCTGTGGGTCTTTTCTGCGAAGCTTCCATACAGTCACGACGGAAATGGTGCGCTACCAGGGGCTCTTGATGAATATGAACCGCCTTACTGGGCACTGCGGGAAGCTCAAGTGCTGCCTATCCTATGAGCTGGAAGCTTATAAGGTGGCTCTGGCTCGCGTGCCGCAAATAGAACGTCTCCGCACGCAGGAAGGGGAATGGCGCTACCTAAGGACGGAAGTACTTCTGGAGCGATTGTGGTTTGCACATGCCGAAAAAGGGACTCAGGTGTGCCTATTAGCCCCCGAAGCGAAAAAGCTCGCAGACATGAATGCCCGCGGGGAAGTTCCGCCTACTATTGAGCCTTTTGCTTACAAATTCCCCGAGCTGGCTACACGCGTGTAAAAGGCGATAGGAGCTTGCTGATCTACTCCTCAGATGATCATCTCAGCTGGGGGGGGCAAGCAGTGGGAAGTATCCGGCGTGGGCTTTATGCTACGAAGACCTTTTCACCTTTGGCCAGGGAGCGGGAGATGACAATGCGTTGGATTTCGCTGGTGCCCTCGTAGATCTCGGTGATTTTAGCGTCACGCATGAGTCGCTCCACGTGGTACTCTTTCACGTAGCCGTAGCCGCCGTGAATCTGGACGGCTTCGGTGGTGACCCACATCGCGGTACGGGAGGCATAGAGTTTAGCCATGGCGGCAAGGGGATTGTAGTTGAGATGCTGATCTTTGGCCCAGGCGGCTTTGAAGCACAATAGGCGTGCCGCTTCAATGTGCGTAGCCATGTTGGCTAACTTGAAGGCGATAGCCTGGTGCTTCGCTATCGGCACGCCGAAAGCCTGCCTCTGCTGGCTGTAACTCCGGGCCAGTTC
>JAPYWM010000205.1 GCA_028276345.1 Sphingobacterium sp. | reverse complement strand
GACCTTTCCAAAGGACGCATCATTTACCGCTATAAATAGACGCCTATGAAAGTCAAGACATCAGTTCGTAAACGGACACCGGATTGTGTCGTGGTGCGGCGCAAAGGCCGCGTGTACATCATCAATAAGAAAAATCCGAAATACAAACAGCGGCAAGGCTAATATGGCACGGGTAGCGGGTATAGACCTGATTCGGAATAAGAAAGGCCCTTATGCACTCCGGTATATCTACGGCATCGGGCGCAGTAATGCCTGGGAGGTGCTGGCCAAAGCGGAGGTAGACCCCAACAAACGGGTGTCGGAGTGGACGGAAGATGAGGTGGCGCGCATTCGGGCCGTGATAGAGAACCAGTACGTTGTAGAGGGGCAGCTTCGGGCGGAAGTGCAGATGAACATCCGGCGTCTGATTGAGATTGGGTGCTATCGGGGTATCCGACATAAACTGGGCTTGCCTGTGCGTGGGCAGCGTACCCGGACAAATGCCCGTACCCGAAAAGGACGCCGTAAAACCGTCGCCGGCAAGAAAAAAGCACCACGTAAATAATCTGAGCGTTATATGGCAACAGCAAAGAAAGACGGGCGAGTTAGAAAGAAAATCAAAGTGGCGCCTGAGGGGCGTGTGTATATCCAGGCGACCTTCAATAATATTATCATCACCTTCACGGATGCGGCAGGCAATGCGATAGCCTGGAGCTCGGCCGGGAAGGTAGGCTTTCGTGGAGCTAAGAAAAACACGCCGTATGCGGGGCAAGTCGCGGCGCAGGATGCCGCGAAGGTGGCCTATGAGGCAGGGCTTCGGGTGGTGGATGCGTATCTCCGGGGCGTAGGCGCGGGTCGAGAAGCTGCCCTGCGCGCTATTGAGGCGGCTGGCATCCAGATTCGGAGCATCCGGGATATCACGCCCATCCCACACAATGGCTGCCGTCCTCCCAAACCCAGAAGAGTCTAACCTATGGCTAGATATACAGGACCTCGTCAAAAGATTGCCCGGCGATACCGGGAACCTATCTTTGGGCCGGCTAAGGCCCTAGTGCGGAAAAATTATCCCCCTGGACAGCATGGCCGCTTCAAGCGAGCTAAAATGAGCGAATATGGTGTGCAGCTCATGGAAAAGCAAAAGGCTAAGTTCATCTATGGTGTGCTGGAGCGGCAGTTTCGGCGGTTTTTCGCGATAGCTTCCCGCATGAAGGGGAATACCGGGGAAAATCTCATGCAGCTTTTGGAGCGGCGGCTGGACAATGTGGTATACCGGATGGGCTTTGCCCGTACGCGTTTCATGGCCCGGCAAATGGTCTCGCATGGCCACATCCTGGTGAATGGCCAGCGCGTCACCATTCCCTCCTACCTCGTGGCGCCCGGCGACAAAATCTCCCTCCACCCTAAAACCCGAGCGGTAGAGCCGCTCCGCAAAGTCTGGGAAGATAGTCGCAGCAATTACCCCTGGCTGGAAATCAATAAGCCTGAGTTTACGGGAACCTTCCTTTATGTGCCCAGTCGCCCGGAAATCCCTGAGAAGATTGAAGAGCGTCTCATCGTAGAGCTATATTCTAAGTAAGTCGTATGGCGTTTGTATTGTCATCGCCGATAGTTTTGCCGGAAGGGGGAGAAGTCCTGGAAGAGACCCCCTTCCTCGGTCGGTACGTTTTCAAGCCGCTGGAATCTGGCTATGGGATCACGGTAGGGAATGCCCTCCGACGCGTGCTTCTGTCATCTATTGAGGGATATGCCATCGCTGCGCTAAAAATCCCCGGCGTCTTGCATGAGTTTAGCACAATCGCAGGGGTAGTAGAAGATGTCGTGGATATTGTTCTGAACCTCAAACAGGTGGCTCTAAAGCCTAAAAATGCCGAGCCGGAGAGTCGGATCTTTGTTGAGATCAAGGGGAAGGAGGTCTTCACGGCGGGGGACCTGGCGCTTCAGGCGACTGATTACGAGGTGACCAACCCCGACCTTGTCATCATGCACTTGGACCCTTCTGTGAAAGTCCAGATGGAGCTGAAAATCGCCAAGGGCCGGGGCTACCGCCTCGCCGAGGAAAATAAACAGCTCTTGAAAGACATCATAGAGCCTCACGAAATCGTCCTGGATGCGAGCTTTTCGCCGGTGGTACGGGTCGTTCCTCGTGTGGAGACAATTCTCTATCAGGGACGTGCCGACTATGAGCAGCTGATCCTGGAAATTGAAACCAAGGGTACTGTAACGCCTCGGAAAGCCTTAGAGGAAGCCACTCGCATTCTCATTGCCCACTTTGAGCGCGTCTTACAAAAGGCGGGGGCAGAAACTCCCGCAGAGCGTGCCAATCCCGAACTTATCGCCTTCCTTTCGCAGCCGATAGAGGAGTCCGAGCTGGCGCAGGCGCTGGATACGGCCACCTCGAAGGCCTTCTATGTCAAGGGTATCCGACGGGTGATAGACCTCGTCGTCCTCTCCCGCAAAGAACTGGAAGAGTATTACCCCCGCATGGGCAAAAAGACCCTCGAAACCATAGAGCGTATCCTTTCTAAGCACGGCCTGAAATTGGGCGACAACGTCTCCGCTTACCGAAACCTCATTCCAACCGAAAAAGCCGTATGAGACACGGGGATAAAATCAACAACTTAGGGCGAAAGAAGGAGCATCGTCAGGCCCTTTTGCGAAACATGGCGCTCTCCCTCATCCGACATAAACGCCTTACTACTACGGTCGCGAAGGCAAAAGCGCTGCGACGTTACATTGAGCCGCTCCTGACCCGGGCTAAAAAAGATACCCAAGCCAACCGGCGGCTGCTCTTCTCCTACCT